>DASTZZ010000131.1 GCA_035764005.1 Terriglobales bacterium | reverse complement strand
GGCCTATCATCCGCTTTTGCTGACTCGTCTGCTGGTGTACGGGTACAGCATCGGTATGACGAGTTCGCGTGGGATAGAGAAGGCTACTTATGACAACGTAGCGTTCCGCTACTTGGCTGCCGATCAGCATCCCGACCATGACACCATCGCCGGCTTCCGCCAGCAGCATCTAGAAGCGCTCGCCAGTTTGTTTGTCCAGGCACTGCGGTTGTGTCATAAGGCAGGACTGGTGAAGTTGGGCAAGGTAGCGTTGGATGGCACCAAGATCCTGGCCAACGCCAGCACCCATCGTTCGGTGAATCATGAGCAGTTGAGCGAACGTGAACAGCATTGGAAGGCGGTGATTGCGCGGCTGTTCGCAGAAGCGGAGAAGACCGACCAGCGTGAAGATGAGCAGTTTGGTCGAGGCCAGAGTGGCGATTGCTTCCCCGAGGAACTGGCACATGCGCAGAGTAGGTTAAAGCGCATTCAAGAAGCCAAAGCCGAGTTGGAGAAAGAAGCCCGGCAGAAACTGCAGTCTGCTCACGACAACCAGGTTCCGCGCAAGCCTGGCCGTCCGCGCAAAGACGAACAAAACACTCACACGCCGCGTGATCCGCAGGAGCGTGACAAGGAAAAGAAACGACGACGACGCGCCGGACGAAATGCTCAAGCACCTAAGCGACAGTACAACTTCGTCGATCCCGATTCACGAGTGATGCGAGACAACGGCCGCAAGTGCTTCGTGCAAGGCTACAACGCTCAGATTGCTGTCGATGCACATCAGCAGGTGATCGTCGCGGCGGAAGTGACGCAGCAGGTCACCGATCGGGAACAACTGCTGCCGATGGTAGAGAGCATCCGAACCAGCACCCAGAAGTCACCGCAGACAGTACTCGCCGACGCCGGCTATTGGGACACCGCGAGCCTGCGCGACTTAACCCGACGGGGCATTCAAGTCTTGATGTCTCCCGACGGCGAGGGAAATCGTGGCCCGGCCCTCGCCGCCACCGTTCCCAAGAATGAAGAAGCTATGCACATGCGCCAAGTACTTCTCAGTCCAGCCGGGCGAGCTCTTTATTCATTACGCCAAGCCACCGTCGAACCGGTGTTTGGCTGTATCAAAGAAGCGCGCGGCTTGCGTCGCTTCCGCTTTCGCGGACTCAACCGCGTGCAGTGGGAGTGGAAACTGATCTGCGCCACTCACAACCTGCTCAAACTCTTCCGCCATCGCGCACTACTGGCAACTTGCTGATCCCGCCGACGCTCGCTGAGCCCTTCCCCGAAGCTTCTTCCACTCTTCGAAAATTTGATGGACTGCCCACACTTTTCCCATTTCGGAGCTGTAAGCGGAATTTCTCTCCGACACACTCTTAGGCTGTCCCCGATTTCTTTCTCGTTATGCTCAGGGTCTTGGGATTGATGAACCACTCTCTTTTGTGAGCGGAAGCTCAGCCACCTTTTACAATTTCGATGGCTTAGCCTCAATAACTTCTCTGACCAACGCGACCGGCTCTCTCGTCCAGACATACACTTCCGATGCATTCGGTAGATTGACAGCCTCAACTGGTTCGGTCGCCAATCCATATCGCTTCACCGGGCGGAATTTCGATTCCGAAACGGGGCTGTTGCAGCTGCGGGCCAGATACTACGATCGCAACTCCGGCAGGTTCATAAGCGAAGATGAGATCGGTAACGATGAGGGTGCGGTGCGAATCTCTATGTTTATGTTGGCAATAAGGTCATCGAATTCCGCGACCCAACCGGTTTTTATAAACTCAAGGGATTTCCTCCTGATCTTGAGCCGCGAGGACTGTGGCAATTCTATAATGGCGCGCCATGCCATCGCGTCTGAAACGGATTTACGGTCATCACGACCTTCATTTCGTCACCTGCAGTTGCTACAAGCGCGAACCGCTTCTGGGGAGTGGGCGTTTTCGGGATGTTTTTCTCCACATCTTCGAGCAGGTCCGGCGGAAGTACCGATTTGAGGTCGTCGGCTATGTCGTTATGCCCGAGCATTTTCACGCTCTAATCGGCGAGCCCGAAGTCGGCACACCTTCCACGGTGATGCAGGTATTGAAGCAAAGAGTGGCTGATCGCCTGCTGCCCCCGCTACGAAAGTTCCAGAATCAACCCAGCTTATGGAGAGAAAATCGAAAGCAGAAGAAGCGCCACTTCTTTCAGCCTCGCTTTTATGACTTTAACGTCTACACGCGCAGGAAGATGATAGAGAAGCTGCGCTATATGCATCGAAATCCAGTGAAAAGAGGACTGGTATCGTCGCCGGAATTGTGGGGTTGGAGCAGTTTCCGCGCATATTACTTTGGAGAGAAGAGCATGGTCTGGATCGAGGGATTGAACCCAAACCCCAGACTGCGCATCGTGCAACCGACCAGATTTGGAGGCGATTGACCATATACCCCACCCTCGCGAACAACACGCGACAGTGGGGCACCCGACTTCTCGAGTGATTCCCAAAACAGGAAGTGGAGAATCTCACCGCAGAGGGTACCGGCGTCTTTGCCGCTCGGGCACGAATGCTGAGCTCACGGCCTTAAGGGCACGGATACTGCATACCCGGAGTGGCTGGGGTGCCGGGAATCACGGTTGGCGGTGTGCCTGGCGAATCGCCGATGGCTGGAGTTCCGGGGATCACGATATCGGGTGTGCCCAGTGTACCCGGGGTGTAGCAGGTGCCGTGGTCCGTGTTTGGCGGAGGCGGCAGGGGAAGCTTCTTGACCACAATCGTCGGAGGAGCGTTCGCTGCCTTGGCGATGGCCGCGGTGACCTGCTGGCGATCGAGCGTGAGCGGTCGTGGTAAGCGCATTTCCAGCGCTGAGCCGGCATCTACATAGAAGTAGTGAGTCCGCGCCAGCAGGGCAAAAGAGGCGACGGTTCCGGCAAGCAGTCCGACGGTACTCCCAACGGCGACTCCCGTGAGTGAATTCGTTTTTATTGACATGCCCCCGAACGTGGACGTGTGCGTGGTGTGAGCCGCGCTGCCGATGAGCGCTCCTAATCCGAGCCCGGCAAACGGCGCAACGAATGCGGCGGTACCCCTTCCCGAACTGGGATTGGCGAAGGCGCTCCCTTCCTCGCTCTCGGCGCTAACTGGACCGCTGACGTTGGCGATGTATCCATTCGCGAAGACGAAGGCGACGGAGTCGAGAGACATCTGGCTGCGGGTACCGTGGCGCACCAGCTTGTTGACCTTTGCCTGAACGAAGGTGCCGGCGGGAATCGCCACTTTGTCGTTGGCGAGGACTGGCGCCGTGGTTTGCACGTAGATCTCATCTCCACGATGGCTTGTCTTGCTGTTCAGCGGGTGCGTGAATACGAGCGCGACTTGAGTATCCGCCGGGATGGTTAGAGTGTTGGACTGCACGGGCGCATTCTGCGTGCCTCCTGCGTCCTGATGAACTGCACTGTCCGTGGAGGGCGTCTGCTGCGCGAAGCTGGTTGCGGCGAGCAACAGAACTGGCATGAGCGAAATTGGCCCGAGAACAGGGCTAACCCCAAATACCGAACGGATGAAAACTAAGGACCGTCTGGCAAACATCATCGGCAGCCTCCAGTGGAAAGCTGATAGCTTGCGCAGCCTTCGAATTGTGCGCTTCGGGGTGAGCGCGCCCTTCTGCCGAAATAGACGCATTACACGAAGTCGGGGAATCGTAATCTTTGGTGAAAGTATGTAAACTTGGGCCGAATCGGCAGCTTTGAGATTTGGGAAACCGGTGGCACACAGTCACAATCTGTGACTGGATTCCCTGATATTTTCGCTGTTCGGATGGGACCGTGCTCGAGAAGCGGTCGCAAGTGTTCTGAATTCAAATGCGCTGCGGCGGAATTCGCGGGATTCGCTGTTATTTCCCTGGTCTACACGCAAATTTGCGGATTTTGGGCAGAATTCGAAAATTTTCTGTCCTTTAATGTTTTGATTCGCTGTTTAATTCCCTGTTCCGTGAAAATGGCTGTCGGTCCGCCTGAGCCGGGAACGCGGTTCCAGACGGCTGGGTGGCGGCCCAAGATGTGGGGGCAACACGGACTACGTCAAGGGGCAAACTCAACTGGAGGAAAGCACAAGGGCTCAGGCTGGCCCCAAATTCTCCGAGCTGCTCCCACCGGTGCATTTGTTGGCATATACTCCTCTGACCAAATTTTGAGCTGCAGCACTTTCGCAGCAGCATTAACGCGAACGGAATAAGACAGCGGACTTCCGACTGCGTGAAATGCGAAGCGCACCACGATGAGTACAACCGCTTACGCAGCACAAACGACCGTTATCGATCGACCCGCACAGACGCGGATTGCTTCGGTCGATTTACTCCGCGGCATGGTGATGATCCTTATGGCCATCGATCATGTGCGTGTGTTTTCCGGCGTGCCCGCGGGCGGACCAACACCGGGCGTCTTCTTCACGCGATGGGTGACACACTTCTGCGCGCCTGCATTTATCTTTCTCGCGGGTACGAGCGCATTCCTTTACGGCCGCAGACACACAAACCTCTCGGGCTTTCTGCTCACTCGAGGCCTGTGGTTGATTGTTTTGGAATTCACAGTCTTACGCCTCGCTTGGACCTTTAACCTCGATTTCCGGCACTACGAAATGGCAGGAGTGATTTGGGTGATCGGAATTTGCATGGTGCTTATGGCGGGCCTAGTGAAGCTGCCGCTGAAGGCGCTGGCAGCATTTGGGCTCGTCGTGATTGCCGCGCATAACCTCGCTGACTCGCGTCTTTTCTCCTGGGCTGAGCATTTGAACGAGCACTCCGCGTCGGGACTTTGGAAAATTCTGTACGTCGGCTTCTACGCTGGACCGGTGCACTTGGGCAGCCTGCAACTGTTCGTGCTGTACTCAATTATTCCGTGGATCGGAGTGATTGCCGCTGGCTATGCGTTCGGCAAGATTCTGACATTCGAGCCAACGCGCAGGCGAAAACTGTGCCTGACAATTGGCTTCTCGGCCATCGGTCTTTTCCTCGTACTGCGCGGATTCAATCTCTACGGCGATCCCTCCGCCTGGCATCCCGGATCGCGCATGCCTGCAGTGCTCGCGTTTCTGAATACTACGAAATATCCAGCATCGCTCTGCTTCCTCCTGATGACGCTTGGGCCGGCGATTGTCAGTATTCCGCTGATTGAGTCAGCGTCCGGTGCGATCGCGCGGGTGGTAAACGTCTTTGGGCGCGTACCGTTCTTCTATTACGTGTTACATATCCCTCTGATCCATGCGCTCGCGCTCATCGTGTCCAAGCTGCGGTTTGGTTATGTGAATCCGTGGCTCTTCACGAATCACCCCATGGCGAATCCGCGACCTCCTGTGGGTTACACGTGGGATCTCTGGCTGCTGTATCTCGTGTGGGCGATTGCAATTGCGTTGCTTTACTTCCCCTGCCGCAGGTTTGCTGCCTTGAAAGCACGAAGAACGGAGTGGTGGCTGCGGTATCTCTAGCGAGATCCCAAATTTAATTCTGCGGAGTCAGATCTACTCCGATCACGTCTCGTCTGAATCATTTCATTGGCGGCTCTCCACCCGCGGAAGCTCACGTCTGCCGTATAGTTTTAATGTTCATTTCGAGCTTCGACGAATGAGGAGATCATGAAAAAGTTGGCTATATACGCTCTGTTTGTGACTGCCGTTTGTGTATGCCTTTGCGCACAGAACCCACCCGCTACGGGCTATCACCTTATTCACGAGTACAAGCTCGGAGGTGACACCGGCTGGGACTATCTCACGATGGATGCCTCATCCCGGCGCCTATACATCTCGCACGGCACGCATGTTGAAGTGATCAACATCGACACCGGTAAGGTCGAAGGCGACATCACCGACCTGAAAGGCGTGCACGGCATCGCGCTCGATAAGGCCGCGAACAAAGGATTCATCAGCGACGGACGCGATAATTCTGTTGTCGTCTTCGATTTGAAAACTTTGAAGCAGACGGGGAAGATCCAGGCCGGTACGAATCCTGACGCGATTCTCTTTGATCCGGCAACGAAACGCGTCTTTGCCTTCAATGGACGCAGCGGGAACGCCACGGTTATCGAATCGAAAGACAACAGCGTCCCCGGCACGATTGATTTGGGCGGCAAGCCCGAATTCGCTGTCGCTGACGGCAAAGGCAAAGTCTTCGTGAATCTGGAAGACAAGTCTTCGCTGGCCGAGATCGACGCAAAAGAGTTGAAGGTGTTGAATACCTGGTCGTTGTCGCCAGGTGAAGGTCCGAGCGGGCTCGCGATTGATCCAGACAACGAGGTGCTCTTCTCCGGATGCGATAACGAGAAGATGGTCGTGGTCGACGGCCAGAGCGGAAAAGTTCTCGCCACCGAGACTATCGGCAAGGGTGTCGATGCTACAGCCTGGGATCGCGGGCTGAAGCAGGCTTACAGCTCCAACGGCCAGAGCGGGAACATCACCATTGTGAAAGAGAATTCGCCAACCAGTTTTTCAGTCGTGGGCGACGTCACTACGAAGCCGCGTGCGCGCACGATGGCGGTCGACGAAAAAACTCACAATCTCATCACGGTGACCGCGCAATTCGAAGCTCAGTCCGAGCCGGCGCCTGGCCAGCAGCGGCAGCGTCCCAAAATGGTGCCGGATACGTTTGAGGTGCTGGTGTACGGCAAGTAGGAGCGCCGTGCTTTGTCATTCCGACCGCAGCGAGGAATCCTACCCGATCCAGGCAGTCTGGGGGAATAAGGATTCCTCGCCGCAAACACGGGTGGCTTGGAATGACAAGAAAGTAGTGCGCATGATAGAACCAACTGTTTGCCTACACGCATGAAAACCCCACCGGCAGGTTCCCTGTGTTGAGAGCCGCCTTTATTGCTCTCTCCGAAAACCGCTCCTTACGACATTTAGCCGAGAGTTCTTCCATCGGACACCGTGTCTCGGAACGCTTTGTCGCCGGTACCACGGTCGACGATGCACTCCGCGCAACCGAAGAAACCAACGCGCTCGGTATGAGCGTAAGCATCGACAATCTCGGCGAAAACGTAACCAATGCCGACGAAGCCCAGCAGAGCGCAAAGCTTTACCACGAGCTGATTGATCGCATCACGGAGCGGCGACTCGACGCAAACGTGAGCCTCAAACTCACGCACATGGGTTTCGACGTAGATCAACGGCTTGCGACGGATATCGTCTCCGGCCTGGTGGAGCACGCGCGGCAGAAGCAGAACTTCGTGCGTGTAGACATGGAAGGCTCGCCTTACACGCAGCGCACGCTCGATCTGGTGCAGAACGTTCATTCCCAAAATGGAAATCATGGAAGCGTAGGGGCTGTTGTTCAAGCGTATCTTCGGCGCAGCGAAGATGACATTCGCAATCTCACCGCGCAAGCAATTCGCATCCGTCTGTGCAAAGGCGCGTACAAAGAACCGGCGGAGATCGCTTTTCCCGAGAAGCGCGACGTCGATGCCAACTACGTGAAGCTGATGAAGATTCTGCTGAAAAGCGGCATTTATCATGGCATCGCCACGCACGACGAGAAGATGATCGAAGCCACGATCCAATTCGCGCACGCAGAAAAGATCTCTGCCAGCGCTTTTGAGTTCCAGATGCTCTACGGAATCCGGCGCGACCTGCAACGCGAACTCGTGAAACAGGGCTGGCGAATGCGCATCTATATCCCGTTCGGAACAGAGTGGTATCCCTACTTCATGCGACGTCTAGCAGAGCGTCCAGCGAATGCGCTCTTCGTAGCAAGAAATCTCCTGCGAAAATAAGCAATCAGCGGTCGGCAGTCGGCACTCTGTCAGACCGATATGGGAATCGGGCGCTGGCGGATTTCTCAAAGAGCTCACGTTGCTTATTCTTTCGGGAAGTCCATTGCAGTGCTGTTTGGCCGAAAGCCGACAGCCGAGAGCCTGTTTTCTAGTGAGGCCCGCCGTTGTTATTTCCGGGAGTGAATCCCGAATCGAGCAGACCCTTGAGCGTGGAGCGCTCCTGATCGTTGAAGGTTGACTTGAACCGGTCGGAGTTCATGACCTGTTCACGCTGGTCCGGAGGCATCGCGCTCAAACTGTTCCAGGCGTGACGCACCTCACGGCGCCGATCATCGGGGAGTTGCCGAAACTGCTGCAGCGAATCACGCAGAAGATTTTGCTTATCCTGAGGCAGCGACTCGATCCGCTGCATGCGGTTCAGCATGCGCTCCTTCCGCTCCGGCGACATGCTGTTGAACTGATTGAGCCTCTGCTGAAGATGCTGCTGTTGCTGCGGATTGAGCTGTTTGAATTCCGGATCGTTCTGCAACTCGCGCTGCTGCTCCTGCGGCGATTGATTCATGTGCTCGCGCAGCCATTTTCCCGGTCTGGGACCATTGTTCTGAGTACGCGCGGGCGGGCGATTCTCCCGCTGCCGATCACGATGTTGATTTTGACCCGAGGCCAGTCCGGGCAGAAACAAAGAGCCGGCCAGCAACAGAAAGGCTGCGGATTGGCTCTTCAGTTTCATTTTGGTCCCCGGTTATAACTCTCGTTACTCGCTTACCTGAGCAGGCACGCTGTTGTTGCTGCTGCCATCGTCGTCAAGATCCTGCAGTGCGCTGAGCACCTGCTGATTCTGATCGAGCGCCTGCAAGTCCACCACCGGACATGCCGCCTGCACAACTTGCTTTCCTGAACCGCTGTGCGACTCATTCACAACATACAATCCGCCACCAACAGCCAGAATCATGGTGAAAGCAGCGGCCGTAAGCGGTTTCCAGGAAAGGCGTCCGATGCCGACCTTCTCGAGCCAGCGCGCGAGAACTCCATGCTGCTCCTGCTCTTTCACTTCGCGCAGACGCGCGCGCAGGCGCACGTCGAAGTATTGCGACGGCTCCGGCGCGGTCCACGTATCGAGAACATTCATAGTCGAGCGGAGACTCTCGAACTCCTGCTCGCAGGCGCTACACGATGCCATGTGCGCCTTTACCTTGTCACCTGGAGCTGAGCCCGAAAGCGCAGCCTCGAAGATTTCGTCTTTTAGATCCTTGCACAGCATAATTACGGCCTTTCCCCGGAAATCAAACTCACACAAATGCTTTCAACTTGTCGCGCAGCGTTTCATATGCGCGGAATAACAACGACTTCGTTGCGGACTCGCTCAGCTTCAGCACTTTGCCGATCTCTTTGTAATCGAGTCCCTGATACTTGTGCATCACAACAGCCATACGCTGCCGCTCCGGCAGCTCCATCACGTGCTGGCGAATCGCGGCCATCCGCTCGTTGCGCAAAATATCGGCCTCGACCGTCGGCGTCGCATCAGCCACATCCGGTGTCGTTCCCGTTTCGGGATCGGGCTCATCGAGATTCACCGTCTGTGCCATGCGCTCCGACCGCGTGTCGCGCGCATGGTTCACCGCGAGATTTGTGGCAATACGATACAACCAGGTACTGAATTTTGCCTCAGCCTGGTACGAGCTGCGCGACCGGTACACGCGCAGGAAAACCTCCTGCGCCAGCTCCTCGGCGATCGCCTGATTGTGAGTCATGCGATACATGAAGCTCACAATCGGCCGCCGAAACTTCTCAACCAGATAGTCAAACGCCGAATCGTCGCCCGCCCCGGCAAGCAACATCACTTCGGCATCGCTCATATCGCTCAACGACTTAGCCGCCGAGCGCCCCATCACCTCCGACGGGCTTCCGTTGTTCCCCGCACCCTTAGCGAGCCCTGGATACATCTCCGGATTGAGAGCTATAGTACCCACGCCCTTATGAACCCCTTCTTCAGGGGAAAGTTGCGCCCGGCGTTCATCCTCTAACTCGCTGGATTCACGGGACTTGGGTCGGATTGGGTCGTACGGATTTGGCATGCGTTCTGGTCCCCAAAACGGGCCGCTCCACACTTAGACGCGCAGGCCGGTCCTTGGGGGCAAATAATTGTACCGCCTTAAGTCTGCGGAACAGCCAAAATCGGGGTCGGACGGCCCGCACAGCCATGTAGATCAGTGCCACTGGCCCGTCGTCCTTCTTAGCAGCTCAGCAGGCTGGCAGCTTCAAATTCAATGTACCTCCAAAGAACTCGGCCAGTCGCTCAGCTTCTTCCGCCGCCGCACTCCGCGCCCATTTCGGGACTTTCACAAAGGATTCGACCGTCACTTCCACGCGGCTGCCTTTGACCTCGTGGCGCCAAACGCCCTCCATACGCCCATTCACGAGCAGCACTGGCGAGACCCATCCCTGCGGACGATACACGCGGCTGCGCAAATCGCCGGGCAACAGACGCGCCGCGTGATGCGACGCGCCGATCACGTATTGGTCAAACGCGGGCAGCAGACGCACCGACCGGATCGGCTCGGTGTCGCGGAACTCGCGAGCATCCGACGTGAGCATCCATGCCTGAGTGCCATCGAGATCGACAGCCGTTACTTCATCGCCCATTGCGCCGATCCACTGTCGTCCGATTGTCATTCCGCTACCCCACCATCGCGCCAGATCGTGGTACGTCGCCGGACCATATGCGCCGAGGAACCGACGCGTCACTTCCCGAGTGGCCGCCTGCGTATCCGGCCGAGAACCTTTGAGCGCGCACCAGCTCTCGGGACGCGTAAAGCGAACCAGCTGTCCCAAACTGGGACCGAAGCATAAATGTCCGGCGAAGGCAGCCGGCTTCAGGATCGTGCCCCAACTTCCCTCTGCCAGCTTCGCGCCCAGCGCAGGCGATCGCGTAATGCGTCCCACGGCACGCGCCAGCTCTTCGCGCGTCATCACCTGGCCATCAAGAGCTTTCCCGATCGCCTGGGTAATTGAATCGAGCTCCTCCATCGTGATCCCAAAGTAGTTCTTCCAAGCCTTCGGACGCAGATATCGGCGGCTCGTGCCCAGCGCGGCATGCCACAAGTGCAACTCATCGGCGGGAAGAAGATGCAGCGTGCCACGCATCGCCCAAGTCTTCACCAACTTTCGCTCTTCCCACACCGCGCGCTGAACGGCTCCGCGTTTGAGACCTTCAACCCTGGCCCAAAGCGTCAATTCCGCTGAAGAGAACACCTGCGCATGCAATCCGCAAAGCCGCCGAGCAACAGCAAGCATGTCGGAAGCACGAGCCCGCCGCTCCAGATACTGCCGCCGAACTCGCCACGCCGCTGCTTGCGACCACTTCAGTTTCTGCATGGGTCAATAATTTACGTCAGGTACACAAGCTGCGAAGCCACGAAGCTGCGGAGCTTCGGAGCTGAACGACAACTGCAACACACGAAAGCCAAGAGGCGGCGGGAGTAAAACGGCGTGTTACGATTGGCATTACTGCAGGTTTTGGGCGGTTAGCTCAGTTGGTTAGAGCGCCTGCTTCACACGCAGGAGGTCGTAGGTTCGAGTCCTACACCGCCCACCACTTCTTCTCATGACTCCTCCTCCCGTTCATCATTCCTCTTCGCTCGGCGTGGACCTCTGTTGGGCTTTTTCCGCTTCGGACAGTGGCGCATTTACTTCGAGCAAGCCTTTGGGAAGGTTCATTTCGAGGAGCTTCTTCGATGCGTTGAAGCAGAGGATGAATTCTTCCGCGAACGGGATCTCTAGCTCTCTGCCTGCGCTGTCGACAATCAACAGCGGAGCCGTGCCGGCGCCTTGCTGGACGTCGCGAATGGTTCCGATATTCCGGTTTTGGGAGACGTCGAATAGCGTGCTGCCGATCAGGTCGGAGACGTATGCTGCGCCAGGTTCGAGGTGCGAGCGAGATTCGGCAGGAATCTGCACCAGCATTCCGCTGAGAGCTTCGGCGGAGCCGATGGAATCGATGTCTACGAACTTGAGTACTACGCGGCCTTTGTGCAACCAGTGATTTTCGAGCGAGTACTCGCGCGGCTCGGGCTTGGCTTCTGAACTAAGCCAGAGCTGCCGGCGTTCGGAGAATTTTTCTGGGAAGTCGGTGAGGAGATCGGCGAGGACTTCGCCGCGGCGTCCTTGCGGACGCACGATTCGCGCGATGGCAGTGAATGAATTCGGCTGCGTCAAAAGAAAGTGGCTGCGCCGAAGTCTGGGGCTAGGCTCCGGTAGCTGTGGCGCTGCCGGGGAGGCCGTCCTCGATGATCTCCAGCGTGTGCCGTTTGTGCAGCTTCATGCTGGCGGCGCCGATGATGGTGCGCAAGGAGCGCGCCGTGCGTCCTTGTTTGCCGATCACTTTGCCCAGGTCCCGCTGCGCTACGCGCAGTTCGAGCACGGTGCTCTCCGGACCTGGAATGGATTCAACGGTTACAAGATCGGGCTCATCGACCAAAGCCTTGGCGATCTCCAGCACGAGTTCCCGCACTTCTCCGCCCTGCTCAGTCGGCATATTCGACTCCCCGGTGTGACCGGCAGCGTCGCCGGTCAGCATCCTCTTTTGAGCACAACACCCCCGCACTTGTTGGATGCTCTCCAGCAAGTCGCAACATGATGAGGGGTCGGGGGACTGGCTACTTCACACACCAATACTGCGTACGAATGCTTCAGGCCGCAGTGGTTGCCGGCGCTGCTTTCGACAAAAGCTTGCCAACTCGATCGGAGACTTGCGCTCCTTTAGAAACCCAATGATCGATGCGCTCGCGCTTCAGATCCACGGTCGCGGGACTGGTGCGCGGATTATAAAGACCGACGACTTCCAGGGCGCGTCCATTGCGCGCGCGTTCTTTATCGATAACTACTACGCGGTAATACGGCTGCTTGCGCGCACCCATGCGCGCTAAACGAATCATTAACACTGAACTTTATTGTCCTTTCCTGCGCAGGCTGTGAGGAGTCGCCTGCCGAATGGAGGCGCAGACAGCCAATTTAAGATTATGTCGTAATTCTAATAATACTGACAAGCACGGGGTAACCTCGCAAAAGTACCGGGCTGCAAGCCATCACGCCATCGGCGGGTTGAGCACGGGATCGAGAAACAGTCCGCGAGCTTCTTCTGCCTTGACTGGCTGGTCCGAGGAATAGAACTCGACCCCGGATTTGCCCATCCGCATCGAGAGCATGCCACCTTCGGGGGCTCCGGCGCTCTGGCTGTTGGTGCGAACGAAGTCGTAGCGAACGATGTGATCGTCAGGATCGGCCACAATGATCACTGCCAGTCCTGAATCTGAGTTGCTGACCCGGTACTCGTTCGCGGATGGCTGCGAAAACGATGCTGAGCCGCCATCTTTATTGAATTGTTCAACATCCGCCTTGAGCTCCTGCCCAAGGCGCTGCCAATGTTGCACCGCAGCTTGTGCAAACTGCGCTTCGTTGTTGATGGGATTCGCCGCCATTTATGTGGATGGATGAATGGATGAATGGAGACCGCGGGCTGGATGGCTAGGCCGCGAACTCTTCCTGTGCGCTGCCGTTGGTTTGGCCCCGATGCGAGCTTCGCGGATCGCGGTCGGAGACTTCGATCAGTTCGGCAATTTTGCCTGCCAGCTCCGGCGTGGCGGCGTTCCTTTCCAGACGCCAGGTCCAGTTGTCTTCGGGATGAGACGGGATGTTCATGCGGCAGTCGGCATCGAGGCCCAGCCAGTCCTGCATGGGGATGACGCATAGATCCGCGACAGACGTAATGGCCGCTCGCGTGAACGCCCAGTGGATGCCGTCGTCGTTGGGATGCAGATAGCTCTCGATCGCGCGTTTCTCGTCATCAGTCGCGCCGGACTTCCACCAGCCCACGGTCGTGTCGTTATCATGCGTGCCGGTGTAGACGACGGTATTGCTTTCGTAGCGATGGGGAAGATAAATGTGGGCGCCGGGATTCCCGAATCCGAACTGCAGAATACGCATGCCGGGCATCTCGAAACTTCGGCGCAGGTTATCGACCTCAGGAGTAATAGTTCCGAGATCTTCGGCGATGAACGGCAGCGTTCCGAGCGCGTTGCGCAGAGCGTGAAACAGGTCATGCTCCGGCCCCTTCACCCACCGGCCGCGTACCGCAGTTTCTTCATGCGCTGGAATTTCCCAATAAGCTTCAAAGCCGCGGAAGTGGTCGAGGCGGACGATGTCGCAGGTTTGCAGTGCCCATTTCATGCGCTGCACCCACCAATCGTAGCCGCGCTGGCGGAGCACGTCCCAACGATAAAGAGGATTACCCCAGCGCTGCCCGGTCTCGCTGAAGAAGTCGGGAGGTACGCCGGAGACGTTGATAGGCTTGCGATCATCGTCGAGCTGGAATATATCGGGATGGCTCCAAACATCGGCGCTGTCGAGGCTCACGAAGATGGCGACGTCGCCGATGAGCTTGATGCCGCGCGACATGCAGTACTGATGCAGCGAGCGCCACTGCTCGAAGAAGAAGAACTGAATGGCGCGATCGAGCATTAGCTCGTGTTCGAATTCCGTTTTGATCCGATCGATGGCTGCGTGGTCGCGACGACGGAGTTCGGCGGGCCATTCGATCCAGCTCTTCTGATCGTGATGGTTGCGAAGAGCTTCGAATAAAACGTAGTCTTCGAGCCACCATCCGTTCAGCCAGCAGAATTCGTCGAAGCGCTGACGCGCGCTTCCCGCGGCCCGTTTCAGGAATTGCTCGGCAGCTTTGTTCAGGAGCGGGAGCTTGGTGTGCTGGGCTTTTGCGAAGTCGACGTGGCAAGACGCTTTCGCGAGCTGGTCTAAGTCTTGTTTCTCAAGCCATCCTCGCTCGCCTAAGCGCTCGAGGCTGATGAGCAGCGGATATCCTGCGAATGCCGAGGTCGCGGAGTACGGAGAGTTTCCTACGCCTGCGGGGCTGATGGGCAGCACCTGCCAGAGGCGCTGGCGAGACGATGCGAGAAAGTCGGCAAAGCGGTATGCCTCCGGGCCTAAGTCCCCGATCTCGCCGCGCGACGGCAGCGACGTGATGTGCAGCAGCGTCCCGCAGGCTCTTTCGAAAGGCATTTCGTTCTCGCAAACAACGTGTGATGAAGAAAAGAAAATAAAAAGCTGCCCAGCGTGGCTGGGCAGCTATGGTACGAATGCGATGTTACTAGCTGCCGGCCGGAAGCCGCGCGCCAGGCTGGTTCGCTTCTTGCTCTTCCTTGTTGTACTTGATTCGGCCTTCTTTCGTCATACTCTGGACAAGATTGGTCGCGAAGAGCTGGAAAGCCTCGCCTTTCTTCTGCTCCAGCGTACGCTCGCGCGCTGTGTCCTTGTTCTTAGCGAATTCCTCGGCTGAGGGTTCCTGCTGGTCCACGACCTGCAGCACCGCGCCATTGTTCTCGGCCATAATCGGGCCACTGATCTGATCCTTCTGCAGCGTGAATGCAACAGAAGCTGGTCCACTCATCGAGCCGAGATCGGGAACCTGTCCTTGTTGCGTAACGAAGTCGCTGGTCTTGTACTGTGCGCCTTGTTCCGCAGCAGCTTTCTTTAGGTCGTGCAGCGCTTTGGCACGCTCCGAGAGCTCTTGCGTCTTGCGCGTCAACAAGGCCTGGGCCTGCTCGTTGCGGAAGGCGGTCTCGACCTTCGGCTTCGCCTCTTCGAAGGTCGGCGTCTTTGCCGGCTGATCGTCGAGGACTTCCAAAATCGCGTAGCCGGTCGGAGTGTGTGCAAGCACCGGTCCTGATTTCGGCTTGGTCGAGAAGGCTACCTGCATGAAGTCGGGCGCCTGTCCGATTCCGGGAAGCGAATCGGTGTTGCTGAACCAATCCGTGGTTTGTACCTTCAGGTTGTGTGCTGCTGCTGCCTTATCCAAGCCTTCGGTCTTCGCTTGGGATTCCAGCGTTCGCGCCAGCTCGTCGGCAGCTTTCGATTCCTTCTGCTGTTTCAGAACGGGAACAATACCGGCCTTTACTTCTTCCAGTGATTTGGTGTGTGCGGGCTGCTTGTCGATCAGCTGGATGATATGGAAGCCGTAGGTGCTCCTTACCAGTCCGCTGAGCTGTCCTTTATTCTGCAGCGCGAACGCCGCCTGCTCGAACTCGGGCACCATGGCGCCCTTCTGGAAAGGGGGCAGTTCGCCGCCTTTGGCTGCGCTTCCGGGATCGTCGGAATTCTTCTTCGCAAGCTCTTCAAAATTGGCGCCGTTCTTAATCTGATTCAGCAGTCCTTCGGCTTTGGCACGAGCAGCATCGACGGCTTTCTGATCGACTTTGCCATCCGGACCAGGAGGAGGCGTCTTCACAAGTATGTGGCGGACGTGAACACGCTCAGGAACTTTGTATTGATCGGTGTGCTGGTTGTAGTACTGCTTGATGTCATCGTCGGTGATCGTGACACCAGGAATGGTTGAAGCATTAATGGCGATGTAGCGCGCCTTCCGCTTCTCCGGGATCGAATTTACATATTCCTGTTTGTGCTTGTCGTAGTAGGCCTTCAGCTCGGTATCCGTGACCTTTACTTCTTTCGCAACCTGGTCGTGGCTGAGCACCGCATAGGCAAACTTCACCTTACGGTTCTGCTTTATATACTCATCTTTCACCTGTGATTCGGGAACGGTCACCGGACCTTCGATCATCCCGATCAGCTTCTGGATGAGAAGCTGTTCTTTCACCAGGTTCTCAAAATCGGCGACGCTGAGATGGAACTGCTCGCTGACGAAGTTCTCGTAGTTCTGCTCACCCACGAAATTCCCATTGGGGAACAGCATCTGCCCGAATTGCCCTTCGTGGAGGAAATTGCGAACTTCGTCGTCCGAAGCGTGCAGGCCGATGCGGCGCGCTTCGGCGATGAGAGCATACTTTGTGATCAGCTGGTTTGCTGCCTGAGGACGGATGAACGATGCGTACTCGGCGGGAATACGCTGCTGGCGCGCCATCTGCTGGGTCGCGCGCTCCACGTCGGCGGAAGTGACGTCGTGTCCCGCGACGCGCGCATAGACGCCTTTCCCCGCTGTATTTGAAAGCCCTTCAAAAATTCCTGGGATCAGGAAGATCACCATCGTGATAGCTACGAAGACCAGAATGGTGTTGAGGACGATTTTTTTCGCCTTGGTGGGCGTCTGCAGAAACTTAATCATTGACTGTGGATAGACTCCAGAGAGGATTGCCGGAAAGTTGATTATAGCGGAAAGGCGGCTGCCGGCTTCCGGCTACCAATCTCCGACTACAGCAAAGACCTGAGTTTCTTCACCCGTGCTTTGCGTTGGATCTTTGCGGGAGAGGAGTTCTGAAACTCCAACGGAGGTTGCGATCTGGCGTTGGAAGGGTGCGCCGACTTTGACACGCGGCTCCGAGTTTTTTCCTTGAGTTGCTGTTTTTTGGCCAAAGGCCGATAGCCGAAGGCCGACAGCCGGTTTACCCAGCCAGAGCCACGCGCTCGATTGCGTGAAAGCGTTCCATGTTTACGCCTGTGATCTGTCCGTGTTCATTCTGGACGTACATATTCCCGAACTTTGCACCCCAGATCAGCTCTTCAGCGCGGTATGACGACCGCGCATGGACAGTTTGTGAAAACGTCTCGTCAATTCCTGTGAGGAGGATGAGAAATTCGGCGTCGCTGGCAATCAGGTCTTCGCGCGTGCAGCCCCGCATCGGACTCTTGTCATCGATGGGATGCACGATGGTCCAGCTCAGCGGGAAGAAGACAACTTTTTCGCGTTCGAGAGATAAGGGATAGTACTTGCGAATGCGACTGCCATCTACATTCTCGAACTTCGACATCAGCACGCGCGCACCAACTTCGATCAGCTGATTGTTGCGGGAATTGATGATGCGAAATTCGAAAGCGGTGATTCCGTTATAGGGAGCGACGATCGCTGTGTCGCTGAACAGGATCTTCGCCGTGGGACGCGAGAACCGGGCAAAGATCAGACCGGTTGCCAGCGCAAACCCGAGCAGCGCACTGACTGCTTCGACGCAAACAATTGCATTCGCGGCCAGCGTAACAGGAACAATATTGCCGTAGCCGATCGTCGAGAACGTTTCGATGCTGAAAAAGAATGCCTTCAGGAACGAAGAGGAGATCGCCTGTCCACCGGTCGTCTGCAAAGCCCCGTCTCCGCATAGGAGATAGGCAATTCCGAAGATCCCGTTTATCGCAACATATAGCCCGACCACAAGGCCGATGAATCTCGGCCAGGACATTGTCAGCAGCGAATAGTACGACGCATACGAGTCAGTAATGCTCTGCTTGCGCCGCACGTTGAAGCTTCCATCGCGATTCAACAAACGCAGATTACGCGCTTGCGAGACGACGGAACCAAAGCCGAGATCGCGGTCGCGTTCCTCAGCGCTCTGCAAAGTGATGATTGGATTTTGCGTGGACATCTCTTCTCGCCACCGTCACGAGGGAAATGAGACTTATCTTAAATGTGGCGCATGGGCGAGGGCTCTACTGCGGCGCAGACTCCGGACGGCCATTCTGGCTCCAACCAAAATCGCGGGCAGCTACTTCGACAATATGCCTGCCGATAGGAAGTGACGCGGTGGCTGCGGGCGAAGGTACATTGCAGACGTGAAGAGCCCGCGCTTGCGTCACGAATTGGAAGTCGTCCACTAGCGCTCCATTCTTATCCACGGCCTGGGCGCGCACACCGGCGCTGCCATCGATCAAATCCTGTTCACGAATTTCCGGAAGCAGCTTCTGGAGTGCCGTAACGAACGCAGCCTTATTAAAGGATCGATACATCTCCCCAAATCCAGTCTTCCAGTACTTCTTCGCCATACGCCAGAAGCCGGGGAACCCAACCTCATCTAAGACATCGGCCGGATGAAAAGCCGTTTTCGTGTAGCCTTCGCGTTTGAGAGCCAGAACAGCGTTGGGACCAGCTTCCACTCCACCTCCGACCTTCTTAGTGAAATGAACTCCCAAAAAGGGAAAGCGAGGATCCGGCACTGGATAGATCAACGTCCGCACCAGGTCACGACGCTCGGGGCGAAGTTCGTAATACTCTCCGCGAAAGGGAATGATCCGCAGGGGCAGCTCCGCCCCTGCAAGCCGCGCGACGCGGTCGCTGTGCAGGCCTGCGCAATTAATCAGGAATTTTGATATGCATGGTCCCGCCGACGTCTGCATTGTGAACTCCGACCCGGAATCACGAATTCCGTGGACCGCAGAAGAAGTGCGAATGTCGACACCCGACTGGGTTGCCAGTTCAGCGTATTTTTCGGCTACAAGCCTGTAATTCGCAATTCCCGTTCCGGGAACCAGCAGGGCGGCTACTCCGGTAGCGTGCGGCTCGTAATTGCGAATCTCTTCGGCCGGCAACATCCGCACTCCGGGAACGCCGTTCGCCAAGGCGCGGCGATGGAGTTCCTCGATCGCGGGCTGCTGTGATTTCTCGATGGCAACAATGATTTTTCCGCAGATCTCATGCGGAAGAGCATGCGTCTGGCAAAAGTGGACCATCTCCGCCGCTCCTTGTACGCAGAAGCGAGCCTTCAACGATCCTGGACGGTAATACACGCCAGAGTGAATCACACCGCTGTTGTGGCCGGTCTGATGCGCCGCTAACTTTGCCTCTTTCTCAAGGACAACGACCTTCAGCTTTGGGTAGCGCTCGCCGAGCTCTTTGGCCGCCGAGAGCCCAACGATTCCGGCTCCGATAATGGCGACGTCATACACTTGAGACAATTTTCACCTCTGGATCTTTGTCAGAGTGTAACGGGTCACTTTCAAAGCGGCGAGAACCAAGTGAAGCTCCGCAAGTAGTTCAGACAGCTACAACCCGGGGATACACCGGTTCACTAAGGCTTCGTCCACAGGCATATAGCGGTCTGTGGAACTCTGGAAATATAACTTATTGAGGACAAAAGAGTTCTCCTTAATGTGCATGGACTTGCAACGCAAACATTAGAAAAGTGCCGTTTTCAACGTAAGGCATTGATACATCGACGTTTGTCTGACCATCCAATGGGCATCCACCTGCAAGTCTGAATAGCGTACTGGTCTGCGACGGAAGCCGCCCCAGTATGTTTCATAGGGGAGACCTAGGATGAAACGCATCTCGCAAATGACCTGGCTACTCGGCGTCGCTCTGTTGCTTTTCATAGCGGCACCTGGGTTCGCCGATTCCGTAACTTTCAGCACCACAGGCACGTTTAGTGGCGGTGTGTGCGGGGCGAGTACTAGCGCTTGTAACACCGGCAGCGGAGTCGAACTCAGCTTCGACGGCCTTACAAACGCAACAGTAACTCCTGATCAGCCCGGCAAAGGGGGAACGCTGTTCACCTTCAACAGTTTAGGGAACTTCGTGGCTAGCGCGGGGTCTCTGACTGACTTTGACGGCGTAAGCTTTACTTTGAACATCAGCCAGTCCGATCCTGCTGCTTCACCGAGCAGTGGAGATCTTCTGGCATCTTTGAGCGGCAGTCTTCAGACGACGAGCAGTGGAACGGAGGTAATTTTCTCCAATCCAACCTCGATCACTCTGGGTGGCGTTACCTACCAGATCAGCAGTTTTACGATGGATGGTCCAGGCGTGGTGTTATCTCCAAGCACCACGAACGGTGGTATTACTACCCTGCAGGGAAAAATTTCTGAAGCAGTAACTGCTCCGGAGCCTTCTGCGATGTTGTTGCTCGGCTCTGGCTTGCTCTCACTCGCTGGACTTCGGAAACGTCTGTTTTCGATTTAGCACCGCGAGAGCCGTTCTGAAAATCTAAGCCGCCCGATGGGCGGCTCTTCTTTTGCGTGAATTCCGAACGACAGCTTAGATCAGCCTTCCACTTCGCGCAGTCTGGCAGCCTTACCTTTGAGCTGGCGCAGATAGAACAACTTCGCCCGGCGAACGCGTCCTGAGCGGACGTGCTCGATCTTATCGATCACCTTGGAATTCAGCGGGAAGATACGCTCGACGCCCTGCCCGAAGCTGATTTTACGGACGGTGATGCTCGCCTGCGGGCCGCCTTTATGGGCGATCACCACGCCTTCGAAAGCCTGAACACGCTCTTTGTCGCCTTCCTTAATCTTCACCTGCACGCGGACGGTGTCGCCAGGATTGAAGTGAGGAATGTCCTTGCGCTGGAGCTTTTCGGCAAGCTTTGCCATGACCGGAGAAATCGACATAATGAGTTCCTTTCGCGCACGTCGCACCGACTCTGCCGGGCAC
>DASTZZ010000130.1 GCA_035764005.1 Terriglobales bacterium | reverse complement strand
CGACGTTCTCTCTGAGAGTCCACTCCACCGGTCTTATTGCTTCTATAAACATTCGACTCTAGATACGAAGCATTGGAAGCAAAAGTCGCATCGATTCGGCGGGATGTAAGTGGATGATTCGATGGCGGTTTACGTTTCTTTACAGCAGAAGCGATTTTTCACCACGGAGGCACAGAGGACAGGAGGAACAGCTCAGGCGACATTTTCAACGGCTAAAGCCATGCCCATACCGCCGCTAACGCACAGGGTCGCGATTCCCAGCTTTGCTTTGCGCTTGAGCATCTCGTGAATAAGAGTCACTGTGATCCGCGTTCCCGTGCAGCCGATCGGATGGCCCAGAGCAATGGCTCCTCCATTCACGTTGAGCTTGTCGCGATCGAAATGAATCTGACGATCGCAGGCGAGCACCTGCGCGGCAAAGGCTTCGTTTAGCTCGATCAGGTCGGCATCCAAAGTTTTGATTCCCTGTTTGGCTTCGAGCTTCTGCAGGGCAGGAACCGGACCGATTCCCATGCGTTCCGGACTCACGCCCGCGCTGGTGGCCGCGAGAATCTTCGCCAGTGGCTTCAACTTGCGCTCAGTTACAAACGAGCCACTTGCCAGAACCACTGCCGCGGCGCCGTCGGTGATTCCTGATGCATTGCCGGCTGTGATCGTTCCATCGGATGAGAAGACAGGCTTCAGCCTCGACATCTTCTCCAGCGATACTTGTGGAATCGGGTGTTCGTCACGGGCAAACACCTGCGTGCCCTTCTTGGTCTGGATTGTGACAGGGACGATCTCTGCGTCGAAGCGTCCCGAGTGGATAGCGCGCTCGGCGCGTTGTTGGGAGCAGAGTGCGTACTGGTCCTGCTCTTCGCGCGAGATATGAAACTCGCGTGCGAGAACCTCGGCGGTTTCGCCCATCACCATCTTGGCCATCGGGCAGAAGAAGCCGTCACGATACATTCCGTCGACCAGCTCCTGATTTCCCAGGCGGTAGCCCCAGCGCGCGCCGTCGAGGTAATACGGCAGACGCGACATTGATTCAGTGCCGCCGGCCAGCACGCAATCCATGTTGCCGTTCGCAATCTCCTGAAACGCGAGCGCGATGGATTTCAATCCCGAAGCGCAGGCCTGATTGACTGTGTACGCCGGCACCGTTTCGGGAACTCCGGCGCGAATGGAAATCTGCCGCGCAACGTTGGGACCGCCGCCCGCCTGACGAGCATTGCCGACGATCGTCTCTTCCACCTCAGCGCCCGCGACGCCTGCCCGCTCAAGTGCCGCGCGAGCCGCAACCGTGCCCATGTCGGCAGCGCTCATTTGCGCAAGCGAGCCGCCGAATTTGCCGATGGGCGTGCGGACTGCGGAAACTATGAATACTTCCTGCAAGACAGACTCCTGACTCCCAGTTGTGGCAATCCCAAAATGCGTCTGCCGCTCAAGCACGACGCGAGATGCCCGGGTTTTTACCGCCGCTGCTAAACAGCTTTTCCATCGTACCAGTCAGTGCCGGCACGATTGATCCAGAGCTGGGCGGGACGTTGCAGACTTACGTCCTTATAGCTGGGGATGACCTGACTTCCATCTGCTCTGCTCGTTGCGTCTGTCTCGGTGTAGGAGTAAATGGTTGCCTGCTGTAGCCGAGTACGAACGTACATTGTCCCAATGTAATCACTCAAAACTCCCGCTCGCGTGCCTCTAACTATGTATGGCTGAAACCCTCCTCTATGTTGATGACAACCTGCAGAGGTTGGAGGTAATGAATGCTCGCCTTCGGCTGCTTGGCTATAAGGTGCTTACCGCCAGTAATGGCGTGGACGCTCTCAAGCTGTTTACAGAAAACTACGTTGACCTTGCTGTTGTCGACTACTACATGCCGGGCATGAGCGGTGACCTCGTCGCGTTGGAAATGAAAACGATCCGACCTGCCGTACCGGTCATCATCTTCTCGGGCGTATTCACCCTCGCGGAGATGGTGATTGCATACGTCGATGGCTTCGTTTCGACATCAGACGATCCCGATGCGCTTATCAGAAAGATTGCGGAAGTGCTGAAGCCGCGACGTTCGGCACGAGCAGGATAAACTCCTGAGCCACGAAGCCACGGAGCCGCGAAGCTTCAGCACTACGCGCCTATGATCTTCACAGCGCTGAGGTTCATCTCGCAGCCGCTTCCCATCCGATGCGAACTGAGCTTACTTCGTAGCTGCGTGGCTTCTTGGCTCTTTACCGTTTGACACTCCTTAGAACCAGCATTTAACTTCGCAGAGTTCGGAAGGAGTCACGATGTCCCGAGCTGCTCGCCTTCTTCTCTCGCTAGAACTCGTGCTGTTCTCGACTACGTTGTTCGCGCAGGATCTTGCTTCATTCGAAAAAAAGACAAGCGTCAAGACGTTGTCCAATGGTCTGACGATCGTGGTCTGCGAACGTCACGAGGCGCCGGTCTTTTCGTTTTACACGCTGGTCGATGCCGGCGCCGCGC
>DASTZZ010000129.1 GCA_035764005.1 Terriglobales bacterium | reverse complement strand
TTCTCCGCCGTGATCTCCAGCCCGTTGTAGCTGGAGTTGGCAACGTTCGCGCGGAACTCCACGGGTCCGAGTGCTGGATAGGGAACGATGCCCGTAGCCGCTCCCGCAGCGGTGAAGAACTGTTGATTCAGATTGAGGAGGGCGGCAAGATAAGTGCCCTTGGTTCCGACGTAATCGGCGGTCACGACCATGTCGCCGGGCAGCATGCGCTGAATGCCGAGGTTCCACTGATCGATCTGCGGCATCTGCGCATGATCGTCGATAGCGCGCACGCGAACTTTCGTGCGATCCACAGTGTTCGGATCGAGCGACAGATTGAAGCCGTTCGCCAGGATCATGTTGTTCGCGGTCGTGTTCGTGCTC
Source organism: Terriglobales bacterium (assembly GCA_035764005.1). NCBI lineage: Bacteria > Pseudomonadati > Acidobacteriota > Terriglobia > Terriglobales > Terriglobales bacterium. Next base: position 15,353 of record DASTZZ010000129.1, on the reverse strand, counting down.
GTTGCCGATACGTTGTTGTTGACGAGGAATGGCAGATTCAAACCAAGCTGGTCTTCACTACCATTGCGGTCGAACACCTGATAGAAGCGCCCATACCCGGTGCGAATCACCGTATTCGGCGCTGCCTGGAAGACGACTCCCACACGCGGAGCGAAATTGTTCCGGTCGGGGGCAATCAGGTAATCGCCCACCGGCGAATTTGCGGGCGTGAAGGTTTGTCCTGTACTCGTATCAAGATTGGTCATGTGGCCCGCTGCATCATGCGGCCAGGTGGCATAGTCGTAGCGCAGGCCGAGGTTGAGCGTGAGGCGCGGGAAGATCTTCCACGTGTCTTGGCCGAACTCGCTCAGCATCCAGATGCGCTGGTCGACGCGCTCCGGATTCGACAGCGCAACCGCCGACGGATAGCCGAGCAGGAAATCGGCGAGTCCGATGCCGGTGCGCTGTCCGTCGAAGGTGATGGTACCGCGCAGCGAAGGAACATCGAGGAAGATGTCCCGCATTGGAACGTGCGCGTCGACGCCGAATTTGAATTCATGCTTACCCCGCGAGAGCGTGGCGGAATCGATCCACTCGAATTGATTGGTGATCTGCGACTTCGGCAGAAAGTCGGGCGAGCCGAGGCGTCCGAGTCCGCTGCCGTCCGCGACCACCGGTGTACCTCCGCGGCCCTGAATCACAATGCCCGGCAGACCGCCGTCAAATAATGAGCCCGTAGGAGTTCCGGGAACAAAATCAGAGGCTTTGTTCTGACCAAACGGATCCTGCGTCGCCACTGAGTAGTTCCTGCTCCAGCCAACATGCATGTCGTTCACGAGGTTGGACGAGATTATTGATGTCCATCCGATGGCTGCGGAGTCCGCGTTCATGGTGAGGCGCCCAAACGCCGAAGTGCCAGTGCCATCGACGATGCCACCGAACGCGCCGGGAACATAGCGGAAGCGACGCGTCGAACTGTAGCGCACGAAGACATTATTCGCGGAGCTAACGTTGTAATCGGCTCGCCCGATGTAGCTGTTTCCATCGTCCTGAATCTTGGGAACGCGAATGAAGTTGCTGATGTCGAGCGCTCCCGAAGTGGGAGCGGTGTTCGGCAGCGGCACAAGGCCGAGAATCTTCACCGCAACCGGATCAAGACAGTTTGCGGGAATCTGGTTGTTTGGAAAGGCAACCCCCGGACCCATACATTTCCCGACTCGGTCGACGAGCGGAGCGTACGCTCCACCTTTGATGTTGTTTGCCAGAGCGGCGGCAGTGGAGAAGTCTCCGATGCGCTCGTTGGCGGTCGGTACATTTGTGAGTCGGGTTGTGCCGAGGCGATTCCGGCTACCTTCGTAATTGAAGAAGAAGAAGATCTTGTTCTTTATAACCGGACCGCCCACCGCCGCGCCGAACTGGTTCTGGACGTGCGCTGGACGCGGCTTGCCGGCCCGATTCAGGAAGAAGTCATTGGCGTCGAAGATCTTGTTGCGCAGGAATTCATAGGCGACGCCATGAAACTGGTTGCTTCCGCTCTTGGTGGTCACGCTGACCATCGCTCCACCCGCTCGTCCGTTCTCCGCGCTGTATGGATCGGTGCTGACGCGAAACTCCTGAATCGCATCGACAGAAGGACGAACCGCTTGCGTCGTCAACTCCTGCACGTTTTCAGAAATTGAGTTGTCATCAACGCCGTCGAGAACGAAGTTGTTGGCCAGCGACCGCACGCCATGGACGTTCATGCCGCCGGTGCGTCCCGCAGCAGTGCCGCCGCCTTGTTCGGTGTAGCGGTCGGCCTGTACGCCGGCAACCTGAACCAACAGGTCATCCCAGTTGCGTGAACTGAGCGGCACATCGCGAATAATGGCGTTCTCAATTACGCTGCCGGGCGCCGCTTCCTGCGTCTGTAACAGCACCTGATCGCCCTGGACCGTAACGGTTTCGGTTGCTCCTCCGGCTTTCAGCGGGACATCGAGTCGACCACGCTGGCCTACGTCGAGGCGAATCTCAGAGATGGCAGTCTGAAATCCGCTCTTCTGGACTTTGAGGCTGTAATGGCCGACCTGCACCACAGGAAAAACGTAATAGCCGACATTGCTGGTTGTCCCAGTTTGCGACACATTAGTGTCGGTGTTGGTAAGGGTGACGGAAGCGTCTGGAACCACTGCGCCTGAAGAATCTGTGACCAGCCCGGTGAGACTGGCGGTGTTGATTTGGGCAATCGATACGCACGAAGCAAGCAGCAGTACGGCAAAAACTGAAATTCTTTTCATCGTAACTTCCCTCTGTCGATGGTGGAAATGCCGAAACGTTTTGATATGAACCGGATTTATACTCCGGCCCGGTGAGCACTGTCACGCAGAATTTCGTAGTTGCACAAGTTCTACCCGGTGTTCATTAAAGGGGAAAGAAATTTCACCACGGAGACACGGAGAGCACGGAGCGAGAAGATAGTCAGGAGTAGGCTCGATGCGGGCTGCTCCTGACTCTCCCTGAAGTTGCATCCGATCACATCCGCTTGCGCATGAAGGCGGGGACGTCGAGATCGTCACCGTCGATATCGACGACGCTGTTACGAACCGCGTCGAGCGACATTGAATCGCGAACGGGAACCGTGCCATGCGATGCCGCAGCGACCGCTGCTACAACCACCGATTCTGGAACCTCTTCGATCATGGAGTGAGCCGGAGCGGGTTCTGTCTCAGGGGCGGACTCCATGATCGGATCGGGTCGTTGCTGCATTACCACTTGCGGGCCGGGAACGAAGGTTGACCCCGAGGACGAGCGGGAAGATGAAACCGCTTCGGTGATTCCGACCGCGCGCTCGCGGCGAAGCGGCGCTTCGTTCTTGAAGCCCGTGGCAATCACTGTAATCTTCACATCATCCTTCATCTTTTCATCAAGCACAGCGCCGAAGATGATGTTGGCGTCCTCGTGAGCGGCGCTCTGGATGATGGTCGAAGCTTCGTTCACCTCCGCCAATCGCAGCGAACTCGATCCAGTGATATTGATGAGAATGCCGCGAGCGCCATCGATCGCCCCGGCTTCGAGCAGGGGAGACGCAATTGCCGCCTGCGCCGCTTCGAGCGCGCGACGCTCGCCTCGTCCAGTGGCCGTTCCCATTACGGCGTAGCCCATGCCGGCCATGATGGTCTTCACGTCGGCGAAGTCGCGGTTGATGATGCCGGGAATAGTGATGATGTCGGAGATTCCCTGCACTGCCTGGCGCAGCACATCGTCGGCGACGCGGAAAGATTCGAAGAATCCGGCGTTCTGCGCTACTGCCAGCAGCTTTTCGTTCGGGATCACGATCGTTGTGTCAACGCTTTCGATCAGCTCTTGCAATCCGCGATCGGCTTGCGCCAGTCGCCGCTTGCCTTCAAAGACAAATGGCTTTGTAACCACGGCAACTGTGAGCGCACCCATCTCGCTGGCCAGCGACGCGATGATGGGCGCGGCGCCGGTTCCCGTTCCGCCGCCTAGACCCGCGGTGACGAAGACCATGTCGGCGCCTTCGAGGGCTTCAATAATCTGGTGAGCGTCTTCGAGCGCCGCTTTGCGTCCCACTTCGGGATTCGCGCCAGCGCCGAGTCCGCTGGTCAGCTTCACGCCAAGCTGGATCTTTACCGGCGCCTGCGACATTTGCAGTGCCTGCAGGTCGGTGTTAGCGACCAGAAACTCCACGCCTTCGACCTTGGCATTGATCATGCGATTGACAGCGTTGCCGCCGCCACCGCCTACGCCGATGACTTTGATCTTGGCGTTGTTGCGCGGATCCTCGTTGAAGCTGATACGAATGTCGTCTTCAGCGCCCATGTGATTGCCGTTGCCTTCGGCTTTGTTTTTTGCCATGGAAGTTTCTCCCTTCAAACTTGTTATTGATCCCGCTCTGGACGAAATGATGTTGGGCGATTGGCTGTCGGCTATCGGCGTTCAGCCAGCAACCATTCTGAATGTTGACTGGCCGAACGCCGAGTGCCGACAGCCGATTGCCGGTTCCTCTCACGCTCCTACAAACAGCGCCCGCAGCCTCGCTTTAAGTCCAGCTTGCTCTTCTTTTATCCGTCCGACACGAGCACGATGCGTGTACATCAGCAAACCTACGCAGCTTGCGAAATCTGCCTGCGCCAGGCTATTGGGCATGCGCGGTATGCCATTCACAGTGCCGACCCGGGCGGGGCAGCGCAAAGTCTGCTCCGCAATTTCCGCGATTGCCGAGAGCCGCGAGCCGCCCCCGATGAGTACGCAGCCCGCGCCGAGACCGTCGAAAACTCGGGCTTGCCGAAGTTGCTCGCGCAGCATCTCGAACAGTTCCCGCGCACGAGGTTCGATGATTTCCCCGAGGATGCGCTGCGATATCAAGCGCGATGGCCTGTTGCCAACCGACGGCACTTCAATTTCGTTGCCTTCGGGAATATCCGTCACAACTGCGCATCCGCAATGGCGCTTGATTTTCTCGGCATCGACCAGTGGAGTACGCAGACCTACGGCGATGTCATTAGTGAAATGATCACCGCCGATGGGAACGACTCCGGCGTGGGCAACGGCGCCTTCGTAGAAGACAACCACGTCGGTCGATCCGGAGCCGATATCGACCAGGCAGACTCCGAGCTCTCGCTCATCGGAATCGAGAATGGCATCGGCGCAAGCGATGGGCTCGAAGACAATGTCATCCACATGGATGCCGGCGCGATTCGCCGCCGTCACCAGGTTCTGCGTCGCGCTGGTCGCAGCGGTGATGACGTGCGCGTTCACTTCGAGACGCATGCCAATCATGCCAATCGCATCTTGAATGCTGCCTTGCTCATCGACGATGAACTCTTGCGGCAGCAGGTGGATTGTCTGGCGGTCGGGCGGCAGGGAAACCGAGCGTGCACGCTCCACCGCCTGGCGCACATCATCGCGATTGATCTCGCGAGGTCGCGATCCCAAAGCAAGGCCGCCGCGGCTGTTGAATCCGCGAATGTGTGGGCCGCCGATTCCCACCGTCGCGCGTTCGATAGGCATCTGCGCGGTCGATTCGGCCTCTTCCACGGCGCGCTGAATCGAGGCAGTCGCCTTATCGAGCTCGACGATTACACCTTTGCGCGAGCCGCGTGAATCGGCAACGCCGTGTCCGCGATAGCGCAAACCGGCGTCGGTGACCTCTCCTACGACGACGCAGGTCTTGGTGCTGCCTACGTCGAGAATGCAGATCGTGTTTTCGTTTACCTTGCCCATTTCCTTTGAACCGTTTTCACCGGCGCCAGTTAGGGATGAGTTTCAAGTTTCGCGTTTCACGTTTCGGCAACGCCAGTTATTAGCAGCTACGTCCAAGACTGGCTTTGCCGAAACTCGAAATTTGAAACCCAAAACGCTTCTCCTGCCTCAGTGTCCTCTGTGCCTCCGTGGTGAAATTGCTTTTGCATGACTCCTTGTTGGCGTCGGACGACGCTCCGCAACAGCAGTTTCCGGGTTGACGATGATCTGACCGTCGTAGCGCAGATCGACTGACTCGACCTTCTGGAACTGTGCCCGCCAATCGGCGATATGCGAGAGGTAGATCTTGAAACGCTCCAGAAACTGATCGCTGCCGAGATCTACGAGTACCGCTCCGGCGGGATCGCTCACTGTGACCTTCACATTTTCCGGGTCGTTGAGATCCACTTCGCTCAAGTCTTTCGAGTAATGCGCGTCGCCGGCATCAAGATCGTTAATGAGGCGCGAGTACAGCTTCATCTGCGCTCCCCGGGTGGAGAGCGGATCCGATTCACTGAGCCCGAGCACCACAGGAAACGAATAGTGCGTTCGGCGCGGTAGCTCCATGATCACGCCATGGGCATCGACCAACTGAATGCGACTGCCGATCTGCGCGAAGGCTATGGGAGAGCGCTCCTGAATCTGGACGGAGATCCGGTTCGGCAGCAGCCGCATTACGTTCGCCGACTCGATCCACGGAATCGCTTCGAGCTGCATGCGACGCTGCTCCAGCGGAATATAAAAGACGTTGCGTCCGATGTCGGCTCCAAGCACTTCCATTACTTGTGAACGCGTGACTTTATTGAGGCCGCTGATCGTGATGTCATCACTCGAATCCACGCGAAAGCGCCAGCTTCGTGTGCCGTAGTGGTACACGCTTCCGTACGCAACCGCCGCGAGCGCGAGCGCCGCTACCACCATCACCGCGATGCGAATGCGGCTGGCAGTCTTTTTTGGCAGTGCGCTCTTGCGCACCGAAATGCGCCGCTCGGCGCGTCGAAATTGTGGTTCGGGAGTGGTGTCGGCGAGAGACGAGTCCGCGTCGAACTCGGGTTCGAGTTCGCGGTCGCGATCAGAAACGACATCGACGCGAGTGGGTATCTCCACTTCTTTAAGCTTAGCGTCGTCTCGCGGCATCAATTCGTGTTTTGAGAATCGCCGTACTCGCCACTATAAACGCATTTCGGATTTTTCAGAGCAGGAAAATTAGAAGTCGAAGAAAAAAATTACACGGAACAGAACATTCCCTGATTGGTCCGAGGGATGTGTTGCGACAAGCTCTCGAATCGCGAAATCTATAATCACCCGCATGCCCTGGTCGCCCAAGTCTGTTGTCCGAAATTTGTTTTCATCTGAATGCGGCGCTTGGGACCGATTAATTCCGCGATGGCTATTTCTGCGGGCGTTGGGACTGATCTATTTTTCCGCGTTCTACTCGCTGTTCTTCCAGATTCGCGGACTCATTGGACCTGACGGCATCCTCCCGGCCGGCGCTTATCTTCAAGCGGTCGCGCGCTCGTCAATGGCTCACGCGCGCTTCTGGTATGTGCCCTCGCTGCTGTGGATCGCGAGTGGCTCGCACATGCTCATGGCCGTTTGTTGGATCGGGATGATCGCTTCGATTCTCCTCGTACTGAACTTCTGGCCGCGGATGATGCTGATCATCTGTTTCGTTAGTTTTCTATCGTTCATCTCCGCCGCGCAGGATTTTTCTTCGTATCAGTCCGATGGAATGCTGCTGGAGGCAGGATTCATTTGTCTCTTCTTTGCCCCTCCAGGATTGCTTCCCGGATTGGGAAGCAAACATCCTCCTTCGCGCGCGAGCTTGTTTCTTCTGCAGTGGGAGTGGCTGCGAATTTACTTCGAGTCGGGAATTGCCAAGCTGGCAAGCGGCGATCCGCAATGGCGCAACTTCACCGCCATGGACGAGTACTACCAGAATGGTCCGCTTCCGACCTGGATCGGATGGTACGTGCAGCATCTTCCGCATTGGTTTCACGCCGCTTCCGTTGGCGCAACGTTGGTAATGGAGCTTGGCCTGATCTGGATGATCCTGCTGCCGCGCCGCTTTCGCATCGTCCTCTTCTTTATGGTCACGTGTTGGGAAGCCGGCGTGATCAGCACGGCGAATTATTGCTTCCTGAATTACCTGGTCCTCTCGCTCGGAATCCTGCTGCTCGACGACCGCTTCCTCGCGCGCTTCTCGCCGAAGAGTTGGAAAGAACAATTACCAGCGCTCATGCCTGATGGCCCATTTCAGGAGCCCGCAACGCCATCGCCGGTATCAACAGGAATCGTGCAGGCTATCGTGCGACCGCACTTTCGTGCGCTGAAGCTGGCGCTTTCCGCCGTGATGCTTACTTGGGTCTTCTATGTAACGTCAGTTGAGCTGCTGTGGATGCTCGCGCCACACTTTCCGCTGCCGACCACACCGGTGATGGTGCTGGAGCCTTTCCGGATGGCAAACCAATACGGACTTTTTGCAGTGATGACGCGCGGCCGCTACGAAATCGAATTTCAAGGTTCGAATGACGGACAGAACTGGATCGCGTATCCGTTCCGCTACAAACCACAAAAGCTGAACGAAGCTCCGGGAATCTACGCGCCATACCAGCCGCGCTTCGACTGGAACCTGTGGTTCGCGTCCTTGGGCACCTGGCGCAACAACAGCATCGTTCCCAACACGGAAGTGCGTCTGCTGACGAATGACAAGGACGTGCTCGGCCTGTTTGCAGGCAATCCATTTCCGCAATCGCCACCCAAGCAGGTGCGGGCGGTGCTGTGGCAATACTGGTTCACTACTATGGCGGAGAAACGGAAAACCGGAAATTGGTGGAGAAGGGAATTCCTGGGCTTATACGCGCCCACGCTGGAGCTGGAACCCGATGGAAAGCTGGGCGTACTCGCGATGCCCGAGGAGCGCGGTCCCGAGTAACAGAACAGCCGGTGGTAGCCGGTGGCCCGGTGCTGGGCGCCCAAGCCCAGCGCCGGGATCGTCGGTGCAGCAGTCATCTACTCAATGAACAGCAGCATGGCATGCGCAGCCGCAACACAAGTGGCTGCCCCAGCGCCTACCGGTTCCGTCACACCCCGGCATACGTCCCCCGCTTCAAGAAGCTCCCGGCACCGGCTTTCCCCAGGAACTTGTCTTTTTCCACCAGCACCCGCCCGTGGGACATTACCACGTCCGGCATTCCCTTCACCTTGGTGCCTTCGAACATCGAATAATCCACGCGCATGTGGTGAGTCTTGGCGCTGATGGTATGTTCCCGATTCGGGTCGAAGATCACCAGGTCGGCGTCGCTGCCGACGGCGATGGTTCCTTTTCGCGGATACAGTCCGAAAAGCTTCGCAGGCGTGGTAGAAACCAGTTCTACGAAGCGATTCACGCTGAAACGTCCTTTGCCGACTCCTCCCGAATAAATCAGGCTTAACCGATGCTCGATACCAGGGCCGCCATTCGGGATCTTGGTGAAGTCGCCCTTGCCGAGTTCCTTCTGTTCTTTGAAGCAGAACGGGCAGTGATCGGTCGAGACCACCTGCAGATGATCATTCTTGAGCCCATTCCACAGCTTCTCCTGATGCCACTTCTCGCGTAGCGGCGGCGTGAAGACGTACTTGGCGCCCTCGAAGCCGGGAGCGTCCATGTCTTCGAGCGAGAGATAAAGATATTGCGGACAGGTTTCGGCATACACCGGCAGCCCACGGTCCCGCGCTTCGCGAACGTTCTCTAGTGCATCGTTGCAGCTCAGGTGAACGATATATACAGGCGAGCCGGCCATTTCGGCGAGAGCGATGGCGCGCGCCGTCGCTTCGGCTTCGGCTGTCGTTGGGCGGGTGAGCGCGTGGTACTTTGGCGCGGTTTTGCCTTCCGCGAGCGCCTGCTTCACGATCACGTCGATAGCGCCACCGTTCTCTGCGTGCATGCAGATCATGCCGCCACCTTTCGAGGCCGCACGCATAGCGCGAAAGATGCTCGCATCGTCGAGCATGAACACTCCGGGATATGCCATGAACAGCTTGAAGCTGGTCACGCCATCGCGGATGAGCTGCGACATTTCTTCGATACGCGCGTCGGGAAGGTCGGTGATGATGCAGTGGAAGGCGTAGTCGCTCACCGCTTTCGACTCGGCCTTTTGCATCCACGCGTCAAAGGCAGTGCGGAGAGTCTGTCCTTTGTACTGGATGGCAAAGTCGATAAGCGTAGTCGTGCCGCCGAATGCGGCCGCGCGTGTGCCCGTCTCAAAATCGTCCGCGCTGGTAGTGCCGCCGAAGGGCATGTCGAGATGCGTGTGGACGTCAATTCCACCGGGCATCACGTATTTGCCTGCAGCATCAAAAACGCGGGTGGCATTCTCCTGCGGGAGGTTCTTGCCGATAGCGTGGATCTGGCCATCGACTACGGCCACGTCTGCGGGATAGGTATCAGTGGCAGTGACAACGGTTCCGTTCTTGATGAGGGCATCAAAGGGCATGGGAGAATAAGCTACCAGCTTCCAGCCGCCAGCTTCCAGAAAAAGGCAAGATGAACACGGAGGACACGGAGGGCACAGAGGAAAGAAAGACCGCTTCCGGTCGGATCGGCTTCTGCTGGTTCAGAGCCGGTTTTTCTGACTGCCTCAGCAATAAGATTGCTAAGTCCAGAAGCAAGCGTCGGAATACCAAAACACAAACCTCCATCTCCTCCGTGCCCTCCGTGTTCGCTGTTGTCTTTGGCTGGTAGCCGGAAGCTGGTAGCTGGCAGCTCCCTATGCTATGCTCCCAAGACTTTCCACCCGTCTAGCGGTAGGCTGGTGTTTTCATGCATACGGGCCCCAAACTCACTCCGGAGCAGATCGAAGAGAACTTTGCCGATATCAACCCTCCACTGACTCCGGCTTTGGCTCTCGAAGCCGCCTCTCGCTGTCTGTTCTGCTTCGACGCTCCGTGCATCAAAGCTTGTCCGACTGAGATCAACATCCCGCAGTTTATTCGGCAGATCATTACTGACAATCTCACCGGCTCAGCACGGACCATTCTTTCCGCTAACGTGCTTGGCCACAGTTGCGGGCGCGTCTGTCCCACTTCCGTACTGTGCGAGGGAGCATGCGTTCTGAATGCCGAGGGCAAGAAGCCGGTCGAGATCGGCAGGCTCCAGCGCTACGCGGTGGATCATGTGCTCGATCGCAAGATTCAAGTGCTTAAACCTGCCCCTGCGAATGGACATCGCGTTGCCCTGATCGGCGCCGGACCTGCGAGCCTTTCGTGTGCTGCCGAGCTGCGCAAGCTGGGATATGCGACGGTGATCTTCGAGGCAAAAGCGACTCCCGGCGGCCTGAATACATACGGCATCGCCGCCTATAAGATGCGGGCCGCTGATGCAATTCGCGAGATCGATATGGTCCGCGAGCTTGGGGCTGAGATTCGAACCGGTGTCGCTGTGGGACAAGATATTCCTCTTGTACAACTCGAACGGGAGTACGACGCAATTTTCATCGGCGTAGGCCTCGGCGGAACCGAAGCGTTGCACATCGAAAACGAGCACATCCGGCGCGTGTTCGATGCGCTCACGTTCATCGAGAAGACCAAGACGAACGGACTGGATCACGTGCAGGTTGGCAAGAGAGTTGCCGTAATCGGCGGAGGCAATACTGCAATCGATGTCGCGACGGCAGCGCGGCGGCTCGGAGCCCAGACCGTTTACATGATTTATCGGCGCAGTCGCGAAGAGATGTCCGCATTCGATTACGAATACGACCTCGCTATGGCAGATGGTGTTACGTTCATCTGGCAGGCAGCGCCGGTGCGAGTCGTTCCTGATGCGCGGGGTCGCGCGATAGGACTTGTGTGCATCAAGACTGAACTCGGGCCGCCTGATCAAAGCGGCCGACGCTCGCCTCGTCCCATTCCGGGAACCGAGTTCACACTGGATGTGGATATGGTCGTAAAGGCTCTGGGACAGAAGAAGCTGGAGCTTCTGCGCGAGATTCCCGGTCTGGAACTCGATCGAGGAAAGGTCGTCGTGAATCGCGAAACCATGCAGACTTCCAATCCCAAATACTTCGCCGGCGGCGATTGCGTGAATGGCGGCGCCGAAGTTGTGGACGCGGTCGCCCATGGAAAACGCGCTGCTTGCGGCATTCACCGCGCTCTCGAATCGCGACAGAAGGAAGTGGCCCATGCCTGACCTGAGCATTAACTTCTGCGGCGTGCGCTCGCCCAATCCGTTCTGGCTCGCCTCCGGTCCGCCAACCAATACGGGCTATCAGGTGATGAAAGCCTTCGATGCCGGATGGGGTGGGGCTGTCTGGAAGACCATTGGCGAACCGATCATCAACACCGCTTCGCGGTACGGCTCGATCGATTACAAGAATGAACGCATGATCGGGCTGAACAACATCGAGCTGATCAGCGATCGTCCAATGGAGACCAACTTCCGCGAGATCTCTGAAGTCAAGAAGCGCTTTCCGCAGAATACGGTGATCGCATCGCTGATGGTCGAGTCGAAGCGCGAGACGTGGCACGAGATCGTGCGCCGTGCGCAGGATTCTGGGGCCGATCTGCTGGAGCTGAACTTCGGCTGCCCACACGGCATGTCAGAGCGAGGCATGGGAGCTGCGGTCGGCCAGGTGCCTGAGTACACCACGCTGATTACGGGCTGGGTGAAAGAGGTCGCGACGATTCCGGTGATTGTGAAGCTGACGCCGAACGTTACCGACGTTGCGCACATGGCCTGGGCCGCGCGCCAGGGCGCCGCCGATGCCGTTTCGCTGGTCAACACCTTCAACAGCATCGTTGGAGTGGATCTGGATACGCTGGCGCCACGGCCGAGCGTCGGCGGATACGGCAGCCATGGCGGCTATTGCGGCCCATCGGTTAAGCCAATTGCGCTGCACATGGTTTCGTCGGTAGCGAAACATCCCAAAGTAGGAATTCCTATTTCGGGCATCGGGGGCGCAGGCAACTGGCGCGATGCCGTGGAGTTCATGCTGCTGGGCGCGACATCGGTTCAAGTCTGCACGGCCGCCATGCACTATGGATTTCGTATTGTGGAAGACATGATCGACGGCCTCGCGCAATATCTCGACGAGAAGCGCTTAAACTCGGCGATGGATCTCGTTGGCCGCTCGGCCGAGCGCATTCGCGATTGGGGCGACCTGGATTTGAATTACAAGATCGTCGCCAGAATCGATCCGGAGCTCTGCATCGGCTGCAATCTTTGTTACATCGCCTGCGAAGACGGTGCGCATCAGTGCATCACCGCTGCCGAGCGTCCGCGCGGCGACTTGCGCGATGGCGAAATCGCCAAGCACGTTCCGCGCATTCTCGAAGATGAATGCGTGGGCTGCAACCTATGCGCGCTGGTTTGTCCCGTTCCGGGCTGCATCACCATGCAGCAGATCGATACCGGACGTCCCAACATGAGTTGGCGGGAACTGCAGGAAGCCCGGGGGCGCAGTCCGCAATGCAACGTGGAGGATCTGCTGACGAAGGGAACGGCAGCAGGAGATTAGAAATCATTCACCGATTTGCCTGCGCCAGTCGAGTTCGTCCAGTGCAGCTTCTGAACTGCGCCAGTTCTCTTTCACTTTAACGAACAGCTCCAGAAAAACCGTCGTCCCGAGCAGGCGCTCAATCTGCTTGCGAGCGGATGTGCCGATACGTTTCAGCATCGCTCCGCCTTTGCCGATCAAAATTGCCTTTTGTCCTTCCCGTTCGCAGTAAATTGCGGCGGCGATGCGCGTCAGTTTGCCTGCATTTTCGAAGCTCTCGATTTTGACCGCGACTGCATATGGTACTTCTTGCCCGGTCTCAACCAGCACGCGTTCCCGGATTAACTCCGCAACGAGCGCCCGCTCAGGCTGATCGGTGATCTGATCCTTTTCGAAATAGCGTGGGCCTTCGGGAAGCCTCTTGATGACCTCGTCGATAATGCGATCAAGTCCTTGCCGTTTTGTTGCCGAAATGGGAATGATCTCAGCGAATTCGCGCAACTTCGAGTAACGGTCGATGATCTTCAACAATTCGGGTTTTTCGATGGCGTCAATTTTGTTCAGAAGAAGGATGACAGGCGACGTAACCTCCTTCAGCAACTCGAGAACAAATTCGTCGCCTTTGCCGAACGTCTGAGTGACGTCGATGATCAGCAGTATGAGATCGCGCTCGTCCAGCGCGTCGCGCACTTCACGCATCATGCGGCTGCCCAGCCGTGAGTCGGGCTTGTGTACGCCGGGAGTGTCGATGAAGACGATCTGCCCTGGAGTATGGCCCTTGCCCCCTTTGACGTTCACGAAGCCCTGAATGCGATGGCGCGTAGTTTGCGGCTTATGGGTTACGATCGCGATCTTCTCACCCACCAGCGCGTTCAGCAGTGTGGATTTTCCCGCATTGGGACGGCCGATGATGGAGACGAACCCGGACTTAAAAGCCATGAGGTAATTTCGCGATCTGGTGATTTCCCGATTTCGTGATTGTAGTTCACGCTCTTTCCTATCGATATTGAACGAGAGCGGTAACCCGCTTTTTGATCGAAATCCTGTGCAAAGGACCAAATCGCGAAATCACGCAATCACGAAATCGCGAAATTCCCAGTATGCTATCTGCGACAGCACACCATCGCCGATGCCTAATTTTCTGATGGCGCCGAGTATTCAGTTTTTTATCGTGGCGCTTACCTCAGTGTTTTTTCTCGTCGATCCATTTGCCGCGCTGCCGGCGTTTCTCGTGATCGCCGCCAATGCCACCCATGCCGAGAGGCGCAGGCTGGCCGTGAAAGCATCGCTGACGTGCTTCATCGTACTCACCGCATTCGCGCTTACCGGCAGCCTGATTTTCCGTTTGTTCGGCATCACGCTTCCTGCCTTTGAAATTGCAGGCGGCATCATTCTCATTCTGATGGGACTTGAGATGCTTCAGGCGCGGCGCTCGGCAACTCACGAAACGCCCGGCGAGACCGAGGAAGGCGCCGCCAAGGAAGACGCGGGAATTATTCCGCTAGGCACTCCGATGCTGGCAGGCCCAGGAGCGATCTCCACAGTGATGGTGCTCATGGGACCGTCGCCGGGATGGTGGAGAAGCGCGATCGTCCTGACTGCAATCACGATTACGGTGGTCGCTTCGTTTCTGATCCTGTCGGCGGCAGACCGCGTGCGTCAATTTCTTGGCGAAACTGGCATTCGGATTCTGATGCGACTGATGGGCCTGCTGCTAACTGCAATCGCAGTGCAGTTCATCGTCAATGGACTTGCTGATCTTGGCGTCGTGCACAAGTAGTAAGCCGATGGACATCCCCAAGGTAGCCAACTTCATTCTTCCCGTAACGCGACCATCGGATCCAGATGTGAAGCTCGCCGCGCGGGCAATGAACTTGCGGCAACGGTCACAATTGCGAGCAGCAGAACTGCTGCAACAAGCGTAAGCGGATCGTAGGACGTTAAGCCGTAGAGCAGTGACTTCGCCGTCCTCGCACTAGCAACAGAGAGGATCACACCGGTGAAAATTCCCGCTCCGAGAAGCGTTCCCGCCTCGCGCAAGACCATTGCGATGATTCCCGCACGATCTGCTCCCAAAGCCATGCGGATGCCGATTTCGCTCGTGCGGCGCACGACCATGTATGAGATCACACCATAAAGTCCGACAGTGGCAAGCAAGGCGGCAAGGAAACCGAAGAAGCCGGAGAGCGTAGCCATCAGTCGCTCCTGCAAGAGCGAGTCGCCAATCATTCGCTGAAAACTCTGGAAATTGATCTCTATCGCCGGATTGACTTCCGCGATCGTGCTCTTTATCTGGGAATTGATGCTGGCCATTGGAGCCGCTGACCGTAGAACAAACTGAATGCCGGGATCACGGAGATGACTCTGTGCCGCAGGCAGATAAGCGATTGCCCAGTTCTTTTCCCTCAAATCGAAGTACTTTGTGTCTTTCGCGAGTCCGACGATCTGGAACTCGACTTCCGGCTCGTGTGAAGTTGCTTCCCGCCGAAATACTTTGCCGACGGGATTGGGACCAAGCCCAAGTTTCTTCACAAATGTCTCGTTCACGACCCCAACCAGCGGCGAAGTGGCGGTATCCGTTTCTTTGAAATCGCGACCCGCGAGCAGCGGCGTACCGATAGTTTTGAAGTACTGCGGGCCGACGATACTGAAGGCGCTATTGAG
>DASTZZ010000128.1 GCA_035764005.1 Terriglobales bacterium | reverse complement strand
CGCGCGATCTGCTCCGGCTTTTCCAGCGAGAGCATGTGCATGTCCTCGAAGAAGGCTTTTTCGTATTTCGCCGCATACTCGCGCACGCCCATGCCCTTAGCCGACGAGTTGCGGATGATCTTGTCATCCACGTCGGTAATGTTCATCACGTGGTGCAGCTCGTATCCGCTCTGGCGCAAAAAGCGGCGAAAGAGATCGACAAAAACGAACGTTCGGAAGTTGCCGATATGCCCGTAGTCGTAGACCGTAGGCCCGCAGGAGTACATGCGGATGCGCTTGTCCTCGAGCGTCTTCAGCTCTTCGACCCGCCCTGAAAGTGTGTTGAAGACCCGCAGCGCCATGCAGTGAGTTGGTGAGGAAACGAATCTCCGATTCTAGGGAGTGCGAGGGAAGAGGGTCAAATGAGGAAGGAAAGCTGCAAGCTAGAACTCTGCAAAGCGCACCTCTCGCCAGGCAGGATGAACGGAGCGGCTCCGCGCGTATTAGCGGGGCGGATTATGCCTCAACTGGCCACCACGCCTAAGGAAATCCATAAATCGATTCGACCCTGCGGTCGTTTTATTGCGAGCGCTAAATCCGGCTGCTCGTCGGTCAAATTAAATTTACCAGTGAAACTGAATGACAATTGGCGGGGTTCAGCTGGGTCAACACCGAAGTGATCCCACCAAGTCACGCTTAGCGAAGCCTATGACGTGCAGCGCACCAGCAGCAGCGTTTGGTCATCATCCTGGCGGCCGAAACTCAACGAGAGCTTGCGCAGGCGGTCGAAGATTTCCGGCAGAGGCCGGTCGGCGGCCTTTTGGAATTCCTGCTTCAAAGGATCGATTCCCAGTTCGGCGCCGTGGCCGTTGAAGACTTCGCTGAAGCCGTCGGTGAGCAGGAGGAGAACGTCGCCCGGATCGCACTTCAGCCTGGCCGCGGTAAAGCTCTGTTCTGGCAGGATCCCTAACGGCATGTTCTGCGAATCGTATTCCACAATCGAGCGTTGCACTTGACTGTAGCGCAGCAGCGGAGGATGCCCCGCTAACGAGAAGTTCACGCCGTTGCTCGCGCAGAACTGAAGCACTCCTGCGGTCACAAACATATTCGGCATCTTGAGCGGAAAGAGTGTGCGGTGCACCTCCGCGAGCAGTTCCCCCGGAGAACCTCCGTCCGAGAGGCGGCTGCGCACGGAGGTCTTGAACATCGCCATCAGCACGCCGGAGGAGACGCCATGGCCGGAAATATCGGCGATGTAACTCATCCATCCTGCCGGATGCTCCACGATGTCTACCAGATCGCCGCCGACTTCTCCGCTGGCGACAGAAGCTCCAAACACTTCGAATCCGTCGATACGGCGTTCGAAGCTGGGGACCAGAGAGCGATGGATCTCGCGCGCCAGCTCCATTTCGGCTTGAATGCGGAAGTAGCGATTGCCCTCGCGGCGAATGAAGAAGATAAACAAGATGTATCCGAGCGCGATGGTGAAGTTGGCACACGTGCCGAGCGCCGTCATCTGCTTTTGCAGATCAGCTCTGGCTTGGGGTCGCGGATGATGGGTGTTGGCCATGATGAAGAATGCGCACGCGTGCAGCAAACCCCACAATGGCAGCCAGCGGAATCTTCTCAAGATAAATAGCAATGCGTATCCAACGGCGAAGCCACCGTAGATACAGACGATCGCCAGGGTGGAAAGAACTGTCTGCCTAACAGGAATCATTAGGAGCTGCACGAATCCCATGGTCGCAAACAGCGAAAAAACGCCGGCGAGCATCGCGATCCGCGACGATCTCGGGACACTCCTCCAGAACTCGCCTGGCCGGCGTAGCGACCCAGAGGGCTTCGTACGATTGAAGATGGCTTTCTCCTGAATTGTGAGTACGCAATCTTAAGCGGCTGGCGCCGCTGCGACAACTACTCAGAATAGCTCGCTGGGTTCGTGCTCAAGAGGCTTGTGAAACGCAGGTTCCCTGTTCGGGGATTTACAGATTTTGTGCTACATGAGCTTCGCCCTGGTGTTGTCCAACGCTTGCTTGAGTTCCCGACTCGACTGGAGGACCTTTGCCGGATTGGGAATCATGATGCGTACAACGTCAGGTGCGGCATCGATCTGCTGCTGAACACTATCCGCGTTGTCGTCATGAAACATGTCTAGAAACGCGGATCGTATCTTCTCCACTGCTGCATAGTCGGCGGAAGTCACGCCATGGAATTTCTCGGGAGGATCGTTGCCCATCATTTTGGCGTAATAACGGCTTTGATCAGGAGCGGAACGCATCAAGTCCAGGTTTCGTTTCACCGTCTTCATTTCCACATCTGCAGCCGCTGGCCAATTTAGGCCATCGGAGCCCAGTTCATCCAGGGTGGCGCGAAGAAGCCGCTTTTGGGCAAATGTAAGCTTGCCGGAGTCGGCGAAGCGGTTGGCGACAGAAAGCTGCTGCGCCAATAATGCCTTTGCTATCAAGATGGGAACGAGTGGTCCTCCACTCGAAACATCTCTCGCGAACTTGAGGCCGGAGGAAAGAGCGGCTACTGCATCATCGCGATTGCCCTTGTCCCACTGCCGCAGGGCATACAGAACGTCAAGGCGGCCGAGAACTCGTGATCTCCAAAAATACGGCACAGGCGTTTGCCATCCGAGCTTCGCGGAGAGATACCCAAGCCCCCAGTCGCAAGTAGGCAACACGGCACCCGCCCACATGGTGCGCAGCGCCTCAGTATTGTTGTCGACCAAAGTGCCGAACTTCGCTTCGTTGTAATTCTTCGTTCCGGCAATGATCTCGCTGAGTTCTTGCACATCGGCGTCGCTGATCTCAGCATCTTTCATCTGCAAAAAGGCTGAGTAATATTGCAGCGCGGCATTTTCCCCGGGCGCGGGCGCTTGCTGCGCCACGGATTTGGCGTGTATTAAGGTAAGAACGACAATCAAGAAGCTAAACGCTACCTTTTTCATAGTCCCTCCCGTCCGAGGACCTCGAATGCAGTGTGTTTGCCCCGAATGGTTTTCTTTTCTGTCACTCGCCCTTCACGTTCGAGTTGGTTCATAGCAGCGTCAAACGAAGTTGCGCGCAAGAGCACAGCCTGAGACTTTCCCAACGTCATCTGGCCTGCGGAAAACGATCCGTTCGAAGCCAGTGGGTGCTCACCGCTTCCCTGCAAATGCCAAAGCAGACCGATGCCGATCGTAAGGAGAACGGCTGCTGCTACGACAACACCAAGCCAGCGTCGTCCTGTAATGTTTGCGCGCGCCGGCAATGGTGCAGCGTCAAGGGGTCCAAAGAGTCTTAGTTCTTGTTCGAATTGCCGGTCATTTTCTTCAGTGGGCATACATCACACTTTCTTTGCTTGCATTGCTTCGCGCAGCTGAGCAAGGGCATAGCGGTATCGCGAAGCAGCGGTGTTTTCATTGATTCCCAAAACCCGTGCGATTGTCGCAAACGTCAATTCGCCCCAGATGTGCATAACAGCAACCTCGCGCTGTTCTTCGGGAAGCGCCCACAGGGCACGACGCAATCTGCGCTCACTTAAGAAATCCGCCGTCGCATGCTCGACCGCGAACCAGGGCTGCGCTTCGTCGAGTTCCAGCAAGCGCTGGTTCGACCGAACCTCATTCCGGGCTGTGTTCCGGACCGCGGAATACAGGTACGCTGCCCAGTTCTCCGGATGCTCGATAGGTCGATCAATCAGTTTCAGGAAAACTTGCTGAACCACGTCCTGCGCTTTCGATCTGTCACCGACCACACTGCTCGCGAAGACGACAAGCACCTTGGCGTGCGTTCGGTAAAGGCGCTCGACCTCTTCGCGCTCGAGTCGGGACATTTGTCCTCGCCTGATAAGACACACGAGTGAAGCAGATTTGTCTAAATATTCGAAATTCATCCCAGGGCTGCGACGAACTCGGTGCTGGGCTTAAGCGCCCAGCACCGACCCACCGGCTACCGCCGGCGGTTCTGTCAAAACGGGAGCCGAGCCGTGAAGATCAGGTTGTGATCGAAGGTGTGAAAGCGCGTTGCTGCGATCTGCATTCCGGCGCCAAGTGTTAATCCCAAGCGATTGTGGAGAGGAATGCGACCGATGACCAAGCCGGGAGTAAGAAAGGTTTGTTTCTTGCCGTCGTTTGTGCCGCCTTTGTTGAACGTCGAGTTCACTTCCAGTTCCGGCCAGAAAAAGCGGCGCACATGGTATTGAAATGCTGTGTTCCACGCGACAGCGTGTCCGAGCCGGTTTACGCTGTCGACGGGCAGGCCGACTCCCAATGTTGATTGGACGCTAAAGCGGCCGAAGCCCTTGCCTGCCGCGATAGTCGGCGTCACCACTGCCGCAACCGACCCATTTCGGTACGAACCCGTTGGAATACTGCCTCCGAGAAAGAACGTGAGGATGTACTTACCGTGCTCCTCGTTTCCGCTCGCCAGCCGGTACTTCAGCAGAAAGCTCTCGTCGCCGAAGCCATCCTTGATCGCCGGATTATTGTGAACCAGGTATGCCGGAGGCGCGGCGATGATGATTTCGATATTGCGACTTGGAATCAACTCAAATCCTTTTCCTCCTCCAACATTCACCAGCTCGCCGCTGGGGGTGAGCTGACGCAGAATATCGAAGCGAAATTCCTGCTCTAGTCGCGGCGTGACGGTCACCAGCGGCGTGATCCAATGCGGTTGCTCGGCTTGCGTTCGAGAAACACGCTCCTGCCAGTCTTCGATGAATTGGGCCTGGAGAAATATGGGGCTGAGCAGGAGCAGGTACGCGAGGCATAACGACGATTTTGCTCGATTCACATCGTCATGTATATACGAATTGCGATTACCTGCTCAATCTCGAGACGCTCCGATGAAGGATGACCGATGGAAAAATACCCTCATCCATGCAGTCGTTCTTTGTCGTACCTACGACAACTTACGCCAGAGAACTCCGATGAAGCCATTTAGAATCAGTAGCATGCACCTATACCGGTAACCGTAGAGTTACTGTTTGAGGCTGGCGCGCGTTGACGCGACGCTCCCTGACGTAGAAGCTGTAGAGAGTCGTTGTTTGGGAGCAACTAGTCCCTCAAAGCTGGTTTTTCTTCTCCACACATGTGTAAAGGACAAGTTGAAATGGCTGAGCGTCGAATTCTGAATTCCTGGAAAGAAATTGCGAACTATCTTGGTCGAGGAGTGCGCACCGTGCAGCGCTGGGAAGCACAACTCGGACTTCCAGTGCATCGGCCAGCGGGTAAGGACCACAGCGCTGTGCTTGCGTTTTCCTCTGAGCTCGATCAGTGGCTGGACAGCAGGCCCGTTCGTTTTGCGACAAGCGTAACTGGCGATGGGGCACCTGATCGCCAATCAGCACAGGTACAGATGTTGTTGACGCGATCAGAAGTTGTGCTGCAAAGGCTGGAAGCGATCCTGAATCGTGCTGACGAGACGCAGCGCAAGCTGGCTGAGACTCTCGACGTCCTCGCCGAAAATGAAAGCGCTCGCCGCGAGCTGCGGAATGTGCGCTCGCGTCGGCTCGAGGCTGGGGCGGCTTAGATTTCACTCTAAGCTTCCGTCATTTCCCGCTTCTGTCGTTCCGAACGCCCGGGTTTGGCGGAGGAATCCCTATCGATTCCTACGCTGTGAACTTGAGCACGCATCTCGTCCAAACAGTCATCTTGATGGTAGGGATTCCTCTCTCCAGCCCACGCGAACTGCACGCGTGAGCTTCCGCTCGGAATGACAATCCCGCGGCAGCCCTCAGTTTGCTCCCACCTTTCCGCTCGGTTTACATTCATAAATGCGGATTACTTAGGATTCATCGATGTCTTCTATGACTGTACGTCCAGCCTTGCGTCCGGGCTTTTCTTCGCCGGACGAACTCTGGCAGGCGGTTCTTAAACATATCCGTTACACGCTCGCGCAATCGCGGGTGGACCTTACCCCCAAAGCCGTGCTTCGTCCGCTGGCGCTTGCGATTCGCGACCGCCTGATCGACGGCATGCTCGAGACCGAGGAGCGCTATCGAACCACAGGAGCAAAGCGGCTTTACTACCTCTCGATGGAATTCCTGATGGGCCGTGCGCTGAGCGACAACCTGTGCAATTTGCAGCTCACGCATCTTTGTCGCGAAGCACTGGCCGAGCATGGGGTCGACCTCGACGAAGTCCTCGAAACCGAAGTCGATGCCGGGTTAGGCAACGGCGGTCTCGGGCGTCTCGCAGCGTGTTTTCTTGAATCGATGGCGACCCTGGGCATGCCGGGATTCGGCTACGGAATCGACTACGAGTTCGGCATGTTCACGCAGGAAATCCAGGACGGCTACCAGCGCGAGAAGCCCGATCGCTGGAAAAAATACGGAACGCCTCTGCTGATTCCGCACCCCGCGCTCTCCGTCGAGGTCCCCATTTACGGGCGCTGCGATGTTCATGCGCGAGACGCAAAATGGACCGAGCAAAAGCTGGTGCTCGGCGTTCCGAGCGACTTGCCCGTCGCTGGATACGGCGGAAGAACCGTCAATTACCTGCGACTCTTCGCGGCTCAAGCTTCGGAAGACTTCGATATCCAGATCTTCAATCGCGGGGACTACATTCGCGCCGTCGAGCAGAAGATTGCCGGCGAGAACATCTCGCGCGTGCTGTACCCGTCAGATCAGGTGAAGTCGGGCAAAGAACTGCGTCTTTTGCAGGAGTACTTCCTCGTAGCTTGCGCGTTGCGCGACATTCTGCGGGGCTTCCTCGCCGACAATTCCGATTTGGAACAGATACCCGAAAAGATCGCCATCCAGATGAACGACACGCATCCTGCCCTGGCAGTTCCCGAAATGATGCGGCTTCTGGTCGACGAACACGGGATGGAATGGAAGCGCGCGTGGGAGATCACGCAGGCGACGTTTGCCTACACGAATCACACGCTGCTGCCTGAAGCTCTGGAAAAGTGGCCTCTGCCGCTGATGGAATACGTGCTGCCGCGGCACATGAACATCATCTTCAACATCAACCATAATTTCCTGATGAAAGTGGTGCAGTCTGATCCACTCGACTTCGAGCGGCCTCGGCGCATGTCGATCATTGAAGAGGCGGGCGAGAAGCAGGTACGGATGGCGCTGCTGGCGATCGTCGGCAGCCATTCGGTGAATGGGGTCTCCGAGCTGCATAGTGAACTGGTCAAGAAGACGCTCGTGCCCGACTTCGCCAAGATGTGGCCGGAACGGTTCAACAACAAGACGAACGGTGTGGCCCATCGGCGCTGGATTCTGAAAGCAAATCCGGGGTTATCGCAGTTGCTGTGTCGCACCATCGGCGAAGAGTGGATCACCGACTTTGACCAGGTTCATCGCTTCGAGCCGTACGCTAATGATGCCGGCATTCGATCTGAGTTTCGCGAGATTAAGCGTGACAATAAGCAGCGGCTGGCAAAAGTAATTGCGCAGACGTCCGGCGTGCTTGTCGATCCCGAATCGATGTTCGACGTGCAGATCAAGCGCTTTCACGAATACAAGCGCCAGCTTCTCAACTTGCTGCGCATCACCTACGACTACTTGCGCATCACCGAAGACGGCGAGACTCTCACCACGCCCGCAACCTACGTGTTCGCCGGAAAATCTGCCCCGGCGTATCTGGCGGCGACGCAGATCATCAAGCTCATCAACAATGTTGCGCGCACCATCAACGCGGACAAACGCGTACGCGATCAGATCAAAATTGCGTTTGTTCCCGATTATCGCGTGTCGCTGGCGGAGATCATCATTCCTGCTGCGGACCTCAGCGAGCAGATTTCGACTGCGGGCATGGAAGCTTCGGGCACCGGCAACATGAAACTATCGATGAACGGCGCGCTCACGATGGCTACCCTCGACGGCGCCAACATCGAGATCCTCGAGAAAGTTGGCGCTGAGAACATGTACGTGTTCGGGCTCACGGCAGAGCAGATCGCCGAACGGCAAGCGCGCGGCTTCCAGGCGCGCGAGATCTATGACGCCGATCCTCGCATCCGCCGAGTGATCGATACGCTCTCTTCGGATCGATTCTGTCCAACGGAATTCGGCCTTTTCCGCTGGGTGTACGAGACAATGGTCTACCGCGATCGCTACTTCCATCTCGCCGATCTACCCTCGTACATCGAAACGCACGAGAGCGCGCAACGCGACTTTACCGATCAGGAGAACTGGTCACGGCGAGCGATGCTCAACGTCGCGCGCATGGGCAAGTTCTCAAGTGACCGAACTATTCGCGAGTACGCTGCGGAGATTTGGCATTTATCGGGTGAGCGGCAGACGGCCGCGGTGTAGAAAAGGCATTCGGCAGTTCGGATTCGCCGCGCCTGTGCTCGACCGTGAGCCTGCGAAAGGGGTCGCTACTTCCCTGCACTTGCCGCGTGGTTCATTTGCGCCAGTGCATTTTTCGCGGCTTCCACTGCTTTGTCGTAGGTGCTGAACTTCTTCAGGTCAATAACCTCGGATAAACCGTCACCGTGCAGGATGTAGTACCAGAACGTTTCCGTCTCCGCCGCATTTCTGCTTTGTAGTATCTCTGCGACATATCGGCCTTGCGTTATCCGTTTTGGATTTTCCGCCATTGCTAGTGCCCCGCACGTTTGGCTTTGGCTTCAGCGCGCTCTGCCTTGTTCGCTTCATGTTCCTTGTGGCTTTCCCTCGAATTGATAACGTGGGAAGCTGCACGCAAAACGTTAGAGGCAGAATGCATATTCGTGGCCATGCGCGAGACGATGTCCTTATATTCCCCTGCTTCTTTTGCCATTGCTGAAAGCGAGTTGTGAATCTGGTCGAGCTGGTTTGCGTAATCCCGGAATGCGAAAGGAAGGGTCGAGGTATTGAGTGCTACCACAATCAGCCTCAACTTTCTGGGCGTTCGTGGCCATTAGAACAGATATCTTGTCGGGCCGTTACGTTAAGGTGCGCCATTTTCCACACTTTTGTGTCACGTAACGTGACAACCAGTGTACTTGGTGTCCTCGCATTTCGCATCGTACATAAACCAGGAGCGATTCATCCGGATTTTCGACCTGCGTTGTGAATCAACTCTTCTGGTGCCGGAGGCACGCAATGTGAAGCCCAGGACGAAGTCCTGGGATCGCGTGAAGATGAATCGAGTACCGTGTGCACGGCATCCTAACAGCTGGCGTTCTCTATAATTCTCTTATCGCATGAAACTTTCACAGCGCTCCAATTCCGCGAATCCTCAATCGAGAAAAACCCCGCGAATTCGCTCGACGACCGTGCTCTGTGTGCGTCGCGACGGCAAAGTTGTGATGGCCGCAGATGGCCAGGTCACGCTCGGCGAAGGCGTCATTAAACACACTGCTCGGAAGATTCGCCGTCTTTATCAGGATCGAATTCTTGCCGGGTTTGCCGGTTCCACTGCGGATGCGTTCTCGCTCTTCAGCCGCTTCGAAACCAAGCTCGAGCAATATCACGGCAACCTCGGCCGTGCTGCCGTGGAACTTGCTAAGGACTGGCGAACCGATAAGATTTTGCGAAATCTCGAGGCCCTGCTGATCGTCGCCGACCCGGGTCAGACGTTTCTCATCAGCGGAGCGGGTGACGTTATCGAACCTGACGAAGGTATTGCTGCGATCGGCAGCGGCGGATCGTACGCGCTCGCCGCGGCGCGTGCGCTGATGAATAACACCAATCTCCCTGCGCGAAAGGTCGCCGAAGAGTCGATGAAGATCGCCGGCCAGATCTGCATTTTCACCAATGACCGTATCACTTATGAAGAGCTGACGGCAGCTCCGCAGGCCGTCGGTGCTGGACAGGATGGCGCACCGCTCGCTTAAGCTTCTTGCCTGAATTTCCACGATGAAAAGAGATCTCAGTCGCCGCCGTGCGAGAGCGCGGCGGTGCGCTCCAACTTGTCCCAGGAAAAGGCTCGACCATCAATTGCTCGCTTAATCGTCTTGAAGAGCACCACTGAAAACACCTGCCGATAAGTGAAGCGCTGAATCCAGATGTCGGCCAGCAGCCAGTAGTCTTCGTGCTGGCGCGGGTCGCGACGTTCCAGCGCAAATGCCAGGCTGGATGCCAGGAAATCAATGACGAGGAAGCTCAAGAAGTAGATGACCAGCTTCTGGAAGCTAGCAGGGTTTGCCGCGTAAGGATGGAAGTGCCGATCCAGCAAATACCAGACCGCGCTGACAACGAACATGATGTCAATGAACGGCGACACCAGAGGAAGGAAAATCTGAAAGATCACGATGTTGGGCAGCGCGAACCACCCAAAGCTGCCGCGGCGAAGAAATGCACCGCGATGTTTCCATACGGCCTGAAGAATGCCGAAAGACCAGCGAAAACGCTGCCGCATGAGTCCACGAGCGCTCATCGGAGCCTCGGTGTACGCAACTGCGCGATCTTCGTAGATGACGCGCGGGCCCATGCGTAGGATGCTCATAGTGAGATCGGCGTCTTCGGCAACAGTGTTGATGTGATAGGCGCCGGCTTTGCGTACCAAATCGGTACGCCACGCCCCTAAGGCGCCGGGAACGACTGTAACGGCGCCGAGCAAATCGAGAGCGCGACGCTCGAAGTTCTGGCTGGTAATGTATTCGAGCGCCTGCCAGCGCGTCCAGATGTTTACGCGATTTCCGACCTTGGCATTTCCAGCCACAGCGCCGATGTTCGGGTCGGCGAGGTGCGGAATCAAGCGCGAGATTGCTTCGCGGGCGATTACGGTGTCGGCATCGATGCCCACGTAGAACTGTTCGGTTACGTGCTGAAGGCCGTAATTCAAAGCCTCGGCTTTTCCTGAATTGGGTTTGGTCAGCACCAGCACTTTGCCGGAAGCAATCTCTTTTTGAAACTTGGTGCGTGCGATCTCGAGTGTGCGGTCCTTCGATCCGTCATCGATCACGATCACACGCAGCTTCGGATAATGCGAAGCAAGTACGGAGCGAATCGTCCGTTCGATAACCTTCTCTTCGTTATATGCGGGAATTAGCACCGCTACGGGGGGCTGAAAGCCAGGATCGAGATTCCGTGACGAAGAGCCACGAATGCGGTCGATGGTGGCGAGCGCGCCAATTACGAGCAGACGTCCGCTCATCAGAACGTCGCCGGCAAAAAAGATGATCTGGATTCCGATCAGAATGATACTGAACATCCAGAAAGCGAGGTTGTCCACACGCGCAGCCCACAACTCGCGCGAGGTTCCTAGCGGCGGCATGACTTGAGCGCGAGTTTGTCCGATGAGGTCCGATACAGCAACGATCTGATAACCGCGCTCGCGAACGCCGTCGATAATCATAGGCAGCGCCCTCACCGTATGTGACCGGTCGCCCCCACCGTCGTGCAGCAAAATAATGCTGCCGCCGTTGCCGAGCTGATCGAAGACCCTCTGAGCAATTTCTTCCGGCGATGGACGTGGATTCGGGTCCCAATCGTTCGGATCGATTTTGTCGCCTACCGTGATGTAGCCCATGTCCTGCACGGTCTGCAGCGGGCGCACTTCTTCAGCTGTGTCAGGCTCCTGATCGACCGAGTAAGGCGGGCGGAAGAACAGCGGCTTCACGCCGAGCTTGGCGGCAAACAATCGCTCCGTAACGTTGATCTCAGTCTCAAAACGCCACGCGGAAACTTCGCTGATATTCGGATGCGTGAGCGTATGGTTTCCAATCTCGTGTCCCTCTTCGTAGATGCGCTTCACCAGCCCCGGATTATTCTCGGCTGGAATTCCAATCAGGAAGAACGTCGCTTTGGCATTCTTGCGCTTGAGCACGTCAAGCATCTGCGGCGTGTAGGTTGGATCGGGGCCGTCGTCGAAAGTAATCGCGACTTCTTTTGGCTTGTATCCATAGGCCGTGAGCTCGTAGGGATTGGGAAGCTTGGTGAAGTGCTCAGCGGTGACGAGTCGCGTGCGCGGATCCACCGTCACGGTGCGTGTTCCGGCGGTCGGGCGCTGAGTGATACGGAGGATATCCCCTTCCCCTTCGGTGGAAACGTCTGGGCCAGGTGGAACGTTGGCAAGCTTCGTGACAGGATCGGAGGCCTTGGGACGATCCCATATTTCCCAAATCGAACGATCCTCCGAGCCAAGCCGCCACAGGGCAAACGTTCGGATGCCGAGGTCTCGGGCCGCACGCATCTGGTTGATTGCCGTAACTCCATCAAGAAACCAAATCTGATGATGAGTGCCGTCATCTTCAGCGAACGCAATATGCGCGTTCAGGGATGTCGGGTCGATCTCGACCGGCACCTCGGAATCGGAAGACCGAATCCACGCGTCCTGCACGGAAAGATTGCAGACCAGAGCGTGGTTGCCTTCCGGACATTCAATCGGCTTGTCGCCCCATTCGTACCCGTAGTTCCCGATTGCGACGATCAGTTTGTCGCGCGGAATCAGCTTCAAGGCCTTCTGGATGTTGGTAACGAAGAATTGCTGACTGGCGACCGGTCCGGCCTTGCTCTCCGACTGGTGTTCGTCGTAGTCCATGAGGATCAGACCATCGGAGTTGTCGGCCAGATACTTGTAGTTGAAGTCGTCATCATCGGCAGGGACGTTGATGTACATCTTCAGCCCGCGCGAGTGCAGGTCTGAAGCCATCTCCGCAATCAGCGCGTTGAATCCGGGTTGCGCCGATGCGGGAAAATCTTCGAAGTCGACAGAGACGCCGCGGAACTTATTGTCGGACGCAAGAAACGTGAGCAGTTGCCGGCGGAAATTCGCGCGACCGTCAGCATTGGCAAAGAAGTCGCCGATGTTCTGCAGCCACTTTCCTCCGGCAGGATCGAAGTTATTCACCAATGGAAAGACTTCGATATCTGCCTTTTCGGCACGAATCAGCGGCATTACCTGATCGTCTACGCGGTGAATGGAATTTCCGCGGACGACATCGAACATTTCGTTGGTGAGAGCATCAGAGCCCTGAATGCGTCCGTCAGGGGTGAGAACGTGAAGCCACTCAGGGAACAGAAGATCAACCTGCTTCAAATATTCCTTGAGAGACGAATAGCTACCCTTGTCCCAAGTCACATAGAAGGCCGCGCGTAGCCCTTCATCTTCATTCAACGTGACTTCCGACGGCGGCTTATTCGTTCTCCGGTGCGAGCCACGAGCCGGACCTGCGGGACGGCGGCCTTCGCGAATGGCCTTAAGTCTGTCCCGAATTGGCTTATACGTATGTCGAGTCTCAGGCCAGATCGTCTGCGGAAGAAGTTCACTGCGGAGCGCTGTGTACATGAAGACGACGATTACAAACGTCGCCACGAGCCCCCCAACGTGTAGCAAAATCCGCAAATTCCGCCAGCGCTTGCGTTGTGGATCGTAGAAGACTGGATTGGCCATGGAAGAGCAGGGGCTGACTAATCGTAAGGCGAGGGGAAAACAGCGTCAAACGAGAATAGTTTCGAGTTTCCGGTTTCAGGTTTCGGCAAAGCCCGATCATCAAGAAGTATGCTGATGACTGGCTTTGCCGAAACTTGAAACTGGAAACTCGAAACGGTTCTTTAAGGTTTGAAGTTCATCACAATCCGCGTCTCAGCTTCGATAGGTTTTCCATTGAGCATGTACGGCCGATAGCGCCAGTCGCGCAGGGCTCGGAATGCTTCGATGGCCAGCGCACGATCGCCGCTCACGAACTTTACGTCTTTGAGCTTGCCGTCCGTGCCGATCACTGCCGACAGCAGGACGGTTCCGTCGATGCCTGCCTCCTTGGCAAAATCCGGGACCACGGGATCCACACGGTGCAGCAGCTTTGCCGGTGTGAGTTGAGCGGTGTTCCGGGAATCAAGATTCGGAACCGATCCCGCGAGCGGAACGGCCTGCGACGGGGTGAGCAAGGCAGTGCTCGGCGGATCGCCAACCGGTGAATGAGGTGTAATCCCTTGAGTTGCGCTCTTCAGAGCTAATGCGGACTTGTAAATCTTTGCGCCCGATGTGTTCTTGAGCGGCAGAGGCGCCACAGCGATGCGAGTCGCAGGGGGCGAATCCGCAGCAGAGCTCAACAATACATTGTCATGCTCTGGCAGTTTTGGATCGCTATTCGTTACTGAAACAATGTCATGCCCCCTGATCGCAGGCACGGATTGCACACTTGAACGCGCGAGCCGCGACGTCATATGCCAATCAACGACATCTCCAGTTCCGATACCCAGGACGGTGAGTCCAGCCATCAGCAACAGATAATTGCGCGGCTTCCAACGGCTGTCGGTTTTTTCGTTCTCGTCTTGGCGTGAAGTTTCCAGCCGGGACGGGGGAACACTCCCGGTGGTGTCTGGTGTTTCACTGCGTATCTCACGCCGTGGTTCAAGGGAGCCCTTGGTAATCGGCTCACCCACGTTGTGCGGGACATCGTTAGCCGGTGTTTCTTCTGGCGGTTCTGCCCTGTGAATGGCGGCGGTTTCCAGCACTTGTTCCACGTGCTCGCTTACCAAAAAGGGAATTAGCTGTGCAGCGACCGGCGTGGGTACGCTCGGTTTGCGCTGCTGTGCACCATATATATCAGCTGCTACTTCAGCGATCGAGCCTAGCAAAAGAATGTCGCCGCCCTCAAAGTTGCCTGCCAGCGGCGAGAAAACCTCGAGGATTCCCACTACCTCTTCACCTTCCGCGATCGGCACGATCAGCAACGAGCGAAATTCGAGTTCGCGGCAGAGTTCGGCATCGACGCGAGGGGCATTCTCGGCATCGGTAATAGCGACGATGTTGCCCGAACGATAGCACTCGCCGGTGACCGTGTTGTCGATATCTAAAGGCGTTCCGGCCGGAGGTGCGTTGCCGGTGCTGGCACGACAAATCACGGCATCTGCTTCCCGCAAGGCGATCGCCGCGCCGCTGGCACGCGTGCGAATTTTCATGCGCTCGGCCAATAGATCGAGCGCATTGGAGCAATCGAGATTCGCGCGCTCGATTTCCTCACGGAGAGCCGCAGTATCGCTTTCGATGCCTGCGGGAGCACGGTCTGCCGGTTGCTGCTCCGATGCTGCAGAGGACTGTTTCTCATCCGTCTTGAGCCACCGCTTCAGCACGGCACTTGAATCCGGCTTGATGCGCGTAAAGCGAATGCCGACACGGCCAGATCCGTCGCACCAGGCGACGACTCCGCTGGCTTCGATGATGGAATTCGCGTCGGGAAATTGGAAAGTGAAAAACGTAGCAGTGCCCGGCTCGAGGCGGGAACTGCCCGAGACGCTCAAGCCGCCCTCGCCGATATCGTGCAGCCACATCTCCTTGCCGGGCAGCAATTCGATCGGGATCGGCAACGGCACTTTCTTGCGCAGAAAGAGACGCTGTTCGCTCATGGGCTCTTCCAAGGCAGAGGGGGAGTGCACAGAAGAACTCAATTAGCTCCTCGACCGACGGTTATGGAAACTGCTTAGCCGAAGCCCAGGGCGTAGGCGTCGCTGCCGGAGTGGTCGGACGCACTGGGGTTGTGCCGAACGAAACTGCGGCAGCATTAGCGCTCACTGCAACTGGACGCGGAGCCTCGGCATTCTCGTCGATTAATTTGGCGGCAAGGCGAAGTGCATCCAGCTCTGTATGTGCGCGCTCGATTTCTTTTTCATAGCGCTCGACGTCGGCTTCCCGTTGGCGAATCAGTTCGTAGATGTCCCTCACGGGGATCTCCTGATAAGGATGAGGTGAGACTACTTGGCATCATCCATCAGAATTCGGTGCGAGTAAAGAGAGAAGTAGATATTTTTCGCTGAATTGAGAAGACGCGAGCTCAAGCGGGGGTTAACACAAAGGTCACGGAGGTTTAAAAGAGAGGACACGACGATTTGCAGTTCTCCGTGACTTTGGCGTTTCAGACTTCGTGCCCTTCGTGTTAACTCCCATTCTTAACCGCCTCACCCGTTATAATTCGCGCGCCAATATGAAAACCATCTTCCGCGTTGTCGCTGTATCGATACTTGTTTGCGGTTCTCAAGTTCTCTCGCAAACGCAGCCGGCTGCAACTTCCAAACCAGTCGTCGTTCGCGCTGCTCACATGCTGGATGTTAAGACCGGACGAATGCTGAACAATCCGGTGATCATCATCAGTGGAGATCGCATCACGAGCATCTCCGGGCCAGTGCCTGCGAGTGCCACCGTCATCGATCTGCCGGGAGCAACGCTTGTGCCTGGCTTGATCGACGCTCATACGCACATCGTGGGAAAAGGAACGAACTTCGGCTATCAGGAATTAGCTGAGTCTATCCCTTCGGCGACTCTTTGGGGGGCACGCAACGCTCGCGTAACGCTCGAAGCTGGATTCACGACGGTGCGCAACGTCGGCGCAAGCGGATTTGCAGACGTCGCGCTGCGTGACGCGATTAACGACGGCCTGGTGCCCGGTCCGCGGATGCTGGTCAGCGGCCCTCCGTTGGGCATCACCGGTGGACATTGCGATGACAATCTTCTTCCGTACTCCTACCACGAAACTGCGGAAGGCGTTGCGGACGGCATAGAGAACGTGCAACACAAGACGCGCGAGGTGATCAAGTACGGCGCCGACGTAGTGAAGATCTGTGCCACCGGCGGCGTGCTCTCAAAAGGTGATGATCCACAAGCATCGCAATTCACTCTGGAAGAGATGAAGGCAATCGTGGCCGATGCTCATCGCCTCGGACGCAAAGTCGCGGCACACGCGCATGGCGCTCAGGGAATCTTGTGGGCGACCGAAGCTGGCGTGGATTCGATCGAGCACGGTTCTTACATCGATGATGCAGGAATCGCCGCCATGAAGCAGCATGGAACCTATCTCGTGCCGACCGTCTATCTGCAAACCTGGATGCTGGAGAACGCACAGTCCATCGGACTACCACCCATGTACGCAGGCAAGATGCGGCAGATCATCGGCATCGCCCGCAAGAATCTCACGCACGCTTTCGCCAGCGGAGTGAAAGTTGCATTCGGAACCGATGCCGCAGTTTATCCGCACGGGCTTAATGCTCATGAGTTCAACGAGTACGTGCACATGGGCATGA
Organism: Terriglobales bacterium; assembly: GCA_035764005.1. Lineage (NCBI taxonomy): Bacteria > Pseudomonadati > Acidobacteriota > Terriglobia > Terriglobales > Terriglobales bacterium. Next base: position 9,820 of record DASTZZ010000128.1, on the reverse strand, counting down.
CTCCGGTGCAGGCTATCCAGACCGCCACAGTCAATGCCGCGGATCTCTTGGGATGGTCCGATCGCGTTGGCACCATCGAGCCCGGCAAATACGCTGACATCGTTGCCGTGAGCACCGATCCAACGAAAGACGTGACGACGCTGGAGCATCCGGTGTTCGTAATGAAAGGCGGAGTGGTGTACCGGAATGAAATAGGAGCAGCAGGTACCGCGTCCCGCACCGCTGGCGAATAAAGCTATTGCGGAACCTGCTCCGACGCTTCTTCCGACCGCTGGCTTTCATTCCCGCGCTCATCGACAGCGGAAACGGAATAAACGTACGTGCTCCCCGTGGTGATAGCAGCATCGTGGTATGCGGGGGCCTTTACCGGTTGAGCATTCAATTTCACAGCAGCTGACGCAGGTTCCTGCTGTAGACGGCGAAATACGAAGTAGCCGGCCAGATCGCGATCGACATCAGGAGTCCAGGTCAGATCGATTGCCGGAGGCTGGCCCGATACAACGCCGGTGAAGACCGCTTGCAGTCCGGTGGGAGTCGCTGGCGGGAAGACGTCATGAGCAAACAGCTCCTGCGGATTCGAAGCCGCCGCGTCAAACGTTGCCGTTTCCCCATTTGGAACTTTCGTGGAGGCGGTAATGGCGACGCGATACTCGTACGTCTTCTCCCAGACAAACGTGTCATCGCGAAGCTCGATGTTGGCGGCCTCGCCTGTTTCAGACAGGTCCAGTACTCTTCGCGCAACGACGCTCTCCGAAGCCGAGCCGCCTTTTTCGCTCCGACGAAGTTCCAACGTTTGCTCGATGCTCTCATTGCGAGGGGTGATATTAGCGGTTACGAGTACCATATCGGGGGTAAGTCGAACGAGCGGCGACCCATTGATGGTTGAAACCGCAGCCGTTGGAACCTGCACCTGGTTCGAAAGCCCCGCGTTCCTGCCGCGATCGTTATCGACCTGCACAGCATAGGTGATGTAGTCAGTGGGAGCGGTCTTATCGGACGGAATGTTGACTGCAACGCTGGCAGACTGCTGATCTTTCGGCGTAGGTAGCGTCGTGAGTGGCGTGCATTGGTCGATACGAGGCTGATCGACGGCCGCGCAGATTTTGCTTTGCCCACGATGACGAAATTTTGCGCCGTCAGTTGTCTCAGTGGGAACCGTCCAGGTGAGTTCGACTTCGTCGCCGCTGCGAACAGCTTTCAGATCCGTAACCGGCTTGGCAAGATTGAGCGACGGCGGTTGTGGCGCGCCCGGCGTCCCGCAGGCGCAGCAAAGCAATGAAGCCACACCGCACCATATCGCCAAATAAATGCGCATGAATGAATGAGGGTAGCAGAACAGGCAGTAGACAATAAGCGATCCCAATAAGCCAGAGGCAGCGCGATCGCACTTGTGGTGAATCCTCGTTGGCCTATTGCCTATTGCCTGCTGCCTATTGCCTAATGAAAGACAGTGGATTCCGGCATTCAAGTCGAAGAGCGTCAACCTGCAGCTACCGCCGAGCAGTCCTCTTCCGCGGGCCTAATGTTGCCGGACTTCTGGTATCCCGCGCTGCTAAGTCAGGCATTGCGCGGACGCAAGCTGCTCAAAACAATCCTGCTCGGTTTGCCGGTGGTTGTCGGACGCGATGCCAACGGTCGCGCTTTCGCCATGAAGGACATCTGTCCGCATCGCGGCATTCCGCTCTCTTGTGGACGCGTCGAAGGCGAGAATCTCGAATGCTGCTATCACGGTTGGAAGTTCAACGTGCATTCCGGGACGTGCACGGACATTCCATCGCTCACGGCCGATTCGCGCATTAAGCCGGAAAAGATTCACGCGACTTACTATCCCTGCGAAGAGCGTGATGGATATGTCTGGGTTTTCATGGCGGAATCGCGCAACGCAGCGATGAATCCCTCGACAGTCCCTGAGCTGCCGCTTCCAAGCCGCAAGTACAAGATCACGCATCTTTCCGCCGAACTGCCCTGCAATGTCGATCATGGCGTAATCGGGTTGATGGATCCCGCGCATGGCCCATTCGTTCACCAATCGTGGTGGTGGCGCACACGGCGCAGCATTCATGAAAAGCAAAAGACATTCGAGCCGATTCCCTACGGCTTTCGCATTCGTACACACACACCGAGCGCGAATAGCGGAGCATACAAACTGTTGCGTTTTTATGGTGACGCAGTCACGACGTCCATCGAGTTCACGCTGCCCAACATTCGCGTCGAGCAGATTCGCATTGGCGATCACTGGGTGGTAAACCGCGCGGTCGTAACGCCCATCGATCAGAAGCATTGCCGCCTTGATTTCTGCGCAGCTTGGAACATCTTTTCGTGGGTGCCTTTCGTGAAACCGATCTTTAATGTCTTCGCGCGAAAATTCATACGGCAGGACCAGGGCACGATGGAGCTGCAGGCCGAAGGTCTCCGCTTCAACCCACCTTTAATGCTGATTGACGATGCAGATCGCCTCGGCAAGTGGTACTTCCAGTTGAAAGCTGCATACGTGCGATCGAAGAAAACAGGGTTGCCCTTTGAGCACCCTATGAGCGGACCGGTGACTCTGCGCTGGCGCAGTTAGGATTGTGCTTGCAAGTTTGGGACGCGACAGAAGCTCGTGTCGTGTGATCGCTTCCGGGGAGAAGTCTTTGGACACTAAACAGCTCGACCAGCTCTGCGTAAACACCATCCGTACGCTGAGTATGGATGCCGTGCAGCAGGCCAACTCCGGACATCCGGGCACTCCGATGGCGATGGCTCCCGTCGTTTACACGCTCTGGAACCGCCTGTTGCGCTTCGATCCGGAAGACTGCATCTGGCCCAATCGCGACCGCTTTGTGCTTTCTGCCGGCCATGCCTCCATGCTGCTCTATTCCGTCCTGCACCTCACCGGAGTAAAGGCGGTCGACGCCAACTACGAGCAGGTAGGGAAACTGAGCGTCACGCTCGACGACATCAAGCGCTTTCGCCAACTCGACAGCAAGTGCCCTGGACATCCTGAATATCGTTGGACCTCAGGCGTGGAGACCACCACGGGTCCGCTCGGGCAGGGTGTGGCGACCAGTGTTGGAATGGCCATCGCAGGCAAGTGGCAGGCGGCGTACTTCAATCGTCCTGACTTCGAGATGTTCAATTACCGCGTCTACGCGCTCGCCGGCGACGGCTGCATGATGGAAGGCATCTCGAGCGAAGCTGCGTCACTCGCCGGGCATCTGAAGCTCTCGAACTTGTGCTGGATCTACGACAACAACCACATCACCATCGAAGGCAACACCTCGCTGGCATTCAGTGAGGACGTAGCCACGCGCTTCATGGGCTACGGCTGGAACGTAACCCGGGTCGGCGACGCCAACGATCTCGACATGCTTGAGCGCGCCTTCAACACCTTCCATCGCACGACCGATCGTCCAACGCTGATTATCGTTGACAGCCACATCGCTTATGGAGCGCCCAACAAGCAGGACACTAGCGGTGCTCACGGCGAGCCGCTCGGCGAAAATGAGATTCGCCTCACAAAGCGCAATTACGGCTGGCCGGAAGACGCAAAGTTTTTAGTCCCTGACGAGGCGGTCAGCCATTTCAAATCGGGAATCGGCAAGCGTGGCGCGGAGCTGCGTTCGGCCTGGCTGCAGAGATTCTCGCAATATAAATCCAAGTATCCTGATTTGGCCGACCATCTCTCGAAGATGCAGCGCCGCCAGCTTCCCGAAGGCTGGGACAAAGACATTCCGACATTCCCCGCTGATCCAAAAGGAATCGCGGGACGCGACTCTTCAGGTAAGGTTCTCAATGCCATCGCGAAAAACGTACCTTGGCTAATCGGCGGCGCCGCCGATCTCGCGCCCTCCACGAAAACGCGCCTGACCTTCGACGGAGCAGGCGACTTCAGCGCCGAAAACTATTTTGGACGCAACCTGCACTTCGGCATTCGCGAACATGCCATGCACGCGATTCTGAACGGGCTTTCGGTTTCCAAGCTTCGTCCCTTTGGCTCGCAGTTCCTGATCTTCAGTGATTATGCCCGCACCTCGATCAGGCTGAGTGCCATTATGGAGCTCCCGGTGATCGACATCTTCACCCATGACTCCATCGGCGTGGGCGAAGACGGCCCAACGCATCAGCCGATCGAGCATCTCGCCTCATTGCGAGCCATACCCGGCCTGATCACCTTCCGCCCCGCGGACGCGAATGAAGTAGCCGAAGCCTGGCGAGTATTCATGCGCCTGACCTCCGAGCCTGTAGCTCTGATCCTCTCACGCCAGACCTGCGCCACGCTCGATCGTGCAAAGTACGCTCCGGCCTCTGGAGTTGCGCGGGGTGCGTATGTCCTCTGTGGTGATCCGAAAGCCATGCCTGACCTGATCCTGATCGGTACGGGCAGCGAGGTACAGCTCTGCGTTGAAGCCTACGAGAAGCTCACGTCGGAAGGCGTGAACGTTCGCGTGGTGAGCATGCCATCCTGGGAATTGTTCGAGCACCAGACCGAGGACTATAAAGAAAGTGTGCTTCCCGCAGCCGTCCAGAGCAGAATTTCGGTCGAACAAGCTTCCACCTATGGCTGGGCGCAATATGTGCGCAATCCCGGAGCGCGCATCGGAATGAAGACTTTTGGCGCGTCGGCTCCGCTCAAAGAATTACAAAAGAAGTTTGGTTTCACGCCCGAGGCGATTGTAGGTGTAGCCAAAGACTTGCTGTCGAAGAAGGCTGCGAGGGGAGCATGAAGCTAAGCATCGGAGCCGACCACGCGGGATTTCCGCTTAAACAGGAGATCGTGAAATTCCTCCGCGATTCAGGCCATGAAGTGCTCGACCTCGGCACCAACAATACCGATCCAGTCGATTATCCCGACTATGCCGAAGCAGTCGGTAGAAGCATTCTCGACGGCACTGTGAATCGCGCTGTTCTGATCTGCGGCAGCGGCGTTGGCGCTTCCGTCGCAGCGAACAAAATTCCCGGGATTCGCGCTGGCCTTTGCCACGATTCGTATTCGGCGCATCAAGGTGTGGAGCACGACAACATGAACGTCCTCGTGCTCGGGGCGCGAGTCATCGGCGTGGCGCTCGCAAAGGAGCTCGTCGAGATTTATCTCGCCGCAGAGTTTACGAAAGAAGAGCGACACATGCGCCGCGTTGGGAAGATTGCTTCCATCGAGCAGCGATACGGAGGCAAGCGCGCGGTTGTGAGCGGGAATTGAAAAGCAGCAGTAGGCGATAAGCAATGGGCAATAGGCGAACCGAGGCAAGCCTATTGCTTATTGCCTAGCGCCTACTGCCCATTAGTAAGGAGCGAAAACAATGAACGCAATTCGTGCCACCGGCGTTACCACAATGAATCCTCTCAAGGCTCTCGCCGGATACGGCCAATCAGTCTGGCTTGATTACATCCGACGCAGCCTGATCACGAGCGGAGAGCTGCAGCGGCACATCGATGAAGATGGACTCGCTGGTGTCACCTCAAATCCCGCGATCTTCGAGAAGGCCATCGCCGGCAGCAATGACTACGCTGACAAGCTGTCGCGCCTGAATGCGAGCAATCTCGATGCGAAAGGCATCTACGAAGAGATCGCGATCGGCGACATTCAGGATGCGGCCGACATCCTCAAGCAGGTGTACACCGCGACAAAGCGCCGCGACGGCTACGTAAGCCTCGAAGTGTCTCCCGAACTCGCGAATGACACACAAGGCACACTCGAAGAGGCACGGCGTCTATGGAAGCGCGTAGGTCGCGAGAACCTGATGATCAAAGTGCCTGGCACTCCTGCCGGCGTTCCGGCCATTCAGCAGTTGATCAGCGAAGGTATCAACGTAAATGTCACGCTGCTGTTCGCGCAGGAAGCTTACGAGCGCGTTGCGGAAGCCTTCATCGCCGGTGTAGAGAAGGTTGTCGCGAATGGCGGAGACGCATCGCGTGTTTCCAGTGTAGCCAGCTTCTTCGTAAGCCGCATCGACACGCTTGTCGATAGCATTCTCGAACAGAAGATCCACGCTGCGCACTCAGACGACGAGCATCGCTTTCTCGAATCTCTTTTAGGGAAGGTCGCAATCGCGAATGCGAAGCTCGCTTACGAAAGCTACAAAAATATCTACAGCACGCCGCGCTGGAACACGCTGAAGCAAAATGGCTCGCATACCCAGCGTCTGCTCTGGGCATCGACGAGCACAAAAAATCCCAGCTATCGTGACGTGCTCTATGTCGAAGAACTAATCGGACCAGACACGGTCAACACGATTCCGCCCGCCACGCTCGACGGCTTCCGCGATCACGGCGTTCCCAAAGAGAGTCTCGAGTCGAACCTCGAAGGCGCGCGCGAAACCATGCAGAACCTCGCGAAAGCCGGCATTTCGATGAAAGAGGTCACCGACAAGCTTCTCGACGATGGCGTAAAAATCTTCGAGGAAGCGTTCACTAAGTTGCTGGCCGCCATCGAGAAGAACCGCAAGAAAAACCTGGCGCCCAAAATCGATCAGATGAGTTGGAGTCTGCCGAGCGATCTCGACAAGAAAGTGAAATCAACGATCCTGGAATGGGAACAGGGCAAGAAGATGCGTCGTCTGTGGGGACGCGATTCATCGCTGTGGACTAACTCCGACGAATCCAACTGGCTTGGCTGGCTGGCGATGGCAGAAGATCAGCTCGCACACATCGCCCACCTGACTTCCATCGCGCAGGAAGTGCAGCAAGCAGGTTTCACGCACGTTGCGTTGCTTGGCATGGGCGGATCAAGCCTCGCTCCCGAAGTGATGAGCATGACCTTCGGTCGCGCTAAGGGCTTCCCCGAGTTCCACATGCTCGATTCGACCGATCCGGCCCAACTCAAAGCTTTTGAAGGCAAGCTGAATCTCAAGAGCACGCTCTTCATCGTTTCGAGCAAATCCGGAAGCACGCTCGAGCCGAACATATTTAAGCAGTACTTCTTCGATCGCGTGAAACAAATAGTCGGCGAAGGGAAAGCAGGCGATCAGTTCATCGCCATCACCGATCCGGGCTCATCGTTCGAGAAAGTCGCTCAACGAGACAAATTCCGCCACATCTTCCACGGACGTCCTGATATCGGCGGACGCTACTCCGCGCTTTCAGACTTCGGTCTGGTTCCATCCGCGGTGATGGGTGTGGATGTAAAGAAATTCCTGAGCGCGACAGAAGAGATGGTGCAGGCCTGCGCGCAGACCGTGCCGGTTGCGGAAAATCCCGGCGCCGTACTGGGCATCATCATGGGCGTGCATTGCAATGCGGGTAAGGACAAAGTCACGCTCATTGCCTCACCTGGCATTTCCGATCTGGGAGCATGGCTGGAACAGTTGCTCGCCGAATCCACCGGTAAGGAAGGCAAGGGGATCATTCCAGTAGATCGCGAAGAGCTCGGCTCGCCTGATGTGTACGGAAAAGATCGGCTCTTCATTTACATTCGCCTGCAGGATGAAGGTGATTCCAGGCAGGATGCCAAAGTCGAGGCGCTGGAGAAGGCCGGACAGCCGGTAGTCCGAATCAACGTGCTCGACAAATACGATCTCGGCCAGGAGTTCTTCCGCTGGGAGATCGCCACGGCTGTTGCTGGTTCGGTGATCGGCATCAACTGCTTCAACCAGCCCGACGTTGAAGCGAGCAAAGTCGCGACGCGAGAGCTGACGCGACAGTATGAAGAGACAGGCTCGCTTCCGGCCGAATCTCCGATTCTGGAAGACCAAGGCATAAAGCTCTACGCCGATGAAAAGTATGCCGGCAAGCTCACCGTCGCCGCCGGCAAAGACAAATCGCTGGCCGCGTACCTGCGTGCGCATTTGAGCACGATCGGCGAAGGCGATTACGCCGCGCTGCTCGCCTACATCCCGATGAACGATGCCGACGAGAAAGCGCTTCAGTCAACGCGCACGGCAATTCGCGACAAGAAGCGATCGGCAACGTGCCTCGGTTTCGGTCCACGTTTTCTGCACTCAACCGGGCAAGCCTATAAAGGCGGTCCCAATACGGGAGTGTTCCTGCAGATCACCTGCGACGACGCCGTCGATGTTCCCGTTCCAGGACAGAAGTTCACTTTCGGGATCGTAAAAGCAGCGCAGGCGCGAGGCGATTTCCAGGTCTTAGGCAAGCGCAATCGCCGGGCACTTCGAGTGCACCTGGGCAAGGATCTGGCAGCCGGTTTGGCGACTCTGGAGAAAGTGGTCAGGCAGGTTCTGTAATCTTAGCTTTGTCATTCCGAACGCGTGAGTTCCTGTTTTTGGAACTCATGCGGAGGAATCCCTATCAGGCAATAGGCGGTAGGCAATAAGCAGAAGCGGACGGCAGGAGAACAGTACGCCTATTGCTTATCGCCTAATGCCTATCGCCTTCGGTAGGGATTCCTCACGGCAAACCAGCCGTTCGGAATGACAAATGGAAGCGCAAGGAAAACATATGCAGCTCGCAATGATCGGTCTCGGCCGGATGGGCTCTAACATGGTCCGCCGGCTTATGCGCGCCGGACATCAGATCGTCGTCTCCGATCTGAGCCCTGATGCGGTAAACGGGATGGCCAAAGAAGGCGCCACGCCGAGCAGTTCGCTCGATGATCTGGTCAAGAAGCTCACGAAGCCGCGCGCCGTCTGGATCATGGTGCCCGCAGGCGATCCCACGGAAAAGACCGTTTTGGCACTCGCCGATAGACTCGAAGTCGGCGATACGATCATCGACGGCGGCAATTCGATGTGGAAAGACGACATTCGCCGCTCGACATATCTGAAGCCCAAAGGCATTCATTACATCGACGTCGGAACCAGCGGCGGCATCTGGGGACTTGAACGCGGATACTGCATGATGATCGGCGGTCCGGATGAAGCCGTGAAGCGCCTCGATCCCATTTTCAAGACGCTCGCGCCCGGAATCGGCGATATCCCACGCACTCCGGGCTGGGAGAAGAAGCCGAATAACACCGCAGAGCAAGGCTACATTCACGCAGGTCCGTCAGGCGCGGGACACTTCGTGAAGATGGTCCACAACGGAATCGAGTACGGTCTCATGCAGGCCTACGCCGAAGGCTTCGATATCTTCCGCAATTCGAACTCGAAAGAAATTCCCGAAGAGCAGCGCTACAACCTGAATCTGCCCGAAATCGCGGAGGTCTGGCGGCGCGGATCAGTAGTCGCGTCCTGGCTGCTCGATTTGACCGCGATGGCGCTGATCGAAGATCCCGAGCTGTCGCAATACAGCGGTTTCGTGCAAGATTCCGGCGAAGGTCGTTGGACAGTGGAAGCGGCAATAGCGACATCTACGCCGGCCGAGGTGCTGACCGCTGCGCTTTATACTCGCTTCCGCTCGCGCAAGGACCACACCTTCGCGGAAAAGACGCTTTCGGCGATGCGCCAAAAGTTCGGCGGGCACGTGGAACCGAAGAAAGCAGCGGGAAAGTGAAGAATCGCGTGATCGGGCCATCGGGTCATCGGGTGAAGTGGAAAATCCGTGAAATCCGTGCGCGAAGCGTCCGCGTGATCCTGTCGTGTTTTGCTTTTGAATTTCCGAAGTGTGGATAGAGAAGAATGGCGACTGCCACTCAACCCAATACTCAGGCTGATATCCCACAAACCAAGTCTGCCGGACCGTGTGTCATGGTGTTATTTGGCGCGACCGGCGATCTCACCAAGCGCAAACTGTTGCCATCCATTTACAACTTGCTCAGTTCCGGATTGCTCTCGCGCGAGTTCGCGATCGTCGGGATGGCCAAGGATGAACTCACTACTGAGCAGTTTCGCGCTCATGTGAACGATTCGCTGAAGCAGTTTTGCGATGGCGCCGATCCGCAGTTGGTTGATTGGCTGGACAGACATTCGTATTACGTAACCGGCGAGTTCGGCGATCCGGAAGC
>DASTZZ010000127.1 GCA_035764005.1 Terriglobales bacterium | reverse complement strand
AGGTGGAGGCGTGAAGCTGGCCAAGACCGCCGACGAAGCCGCCGGACTTGCAGGCAAGATTCTGGGCATGCAGTTGGTCACGCATCAGACTGGCCCGCAAGGACAGAAGGTTCAGCGCCTGCTCATCGAAGAGACTCTGCCGATTCAGCGCGAGCTTTATTTGGGAATCGTCCTCGATCGCGCCGCATCGAAGCTGGTCTTCATGGCGTCAGCATCCGGCGGCATGGAGATCGAAGAGGTTGCGGCCAAAGATCCGAAAGCGATTTTGAAAGAGACTATTGATCCCGCAGTTGGCTTTCAGCCGTTTCAAGCGCGAAAACTTGCATTTGGGCTTGGATTAAAACCCGAGCAGGTGAATCCAGCGGTGCAGTTAATGACTGCGCTGTATCGCGCAACCGTCGAGACCGATGCTTCGCTCTGCGAAATAAATCCATTCATCACGACGACCGATGGCCGCGTTTTCGCGCTCGACGCCAAGATGAACTTCGACGACAACGCGCTCTTCCGCCACAAAGACATTAAAGAGCTACGCGACATTGCAGAAGAAGATCCGCTGGAAGTCGAAGCGTCGAAGTACAGCCTCAATTACATCCGCCTCGACGGCAACATCGCATGCATGGTGAACGGCGCCGGCCTCGCTATGGCGACGATGGACATCATTCAATATGCAGGCGGCATGCCGGCGAATTTCCTTGACGTCGGCGGCGGTGCGAATGCCGAGCAGGTTGAGCACGCGTTCCAGATTCTGCTTAGCGACAAAAATGTGAAGGCAGTACTGATCAATATCTTCGGCGGCATCCTGCGCGTGGATACGCTGGCAAAAGGCGTAGTCGAAGCGGCGAAGAAAACCAAGATCGCGCTTCCAGTGGTATTGCGCCTCGAAGGCACAAACGTAGAGCAAGGCCGCGAGATTCTGAAGCAATCCGGTTTCAACTTCATTGTCGCGAACACGATGAAAGATGCTGCTGAAAAAGTCGTCGCGGCAGCGAGGTAATCACACCAGAAATCATGTCCATACTTGTTGACCAGAAAACACGACTGATCGTCCAGGGCATTACCGGACGTGAGGGTACATTTCACGCAAAGGGTTGCGCTGAGTACGGAACGAAGGTGGTTGGCGGAGTTACTCCGGGAAAAGGTGGAAGCATCCACGAGGGCTGGCCGGTTTTCAACACCGTTGAAGAAGCAATGCGCGAAACCGGCGCGAACGCGACTGTGATCTTCGTGCCTCCCCCGTTTGCCGCTGACGCGATCATGGAAGCTGCCGATGCCGGCATGCCGTTGATTGTCTGCATCACCGAAGGCATTCCTGCCATGGACATGGTCCGCGCCTGGGAATACCTCCGCGGCCGCCGTTCGCGTCTCATCGGTCCTAACTGCCCGGGGATCATTTCTCCAGGTAAGTGCAAGATCGGGATCATGCCCGGCCGCATTCACAAGCAGGGAAACATCGGCATCGTTTCCCGTTCCGGGACGCTGACATACGAAGCCGTCTACCAGCTCTCGCAACGCGGCATTGGACAATCAACGGCTATAGGAATTGGCGGCGATCCGATCATCGGCACGACTTTCGTCGATGCGCTCAAGCTGTTCAATGAAGATCCGGAAACGGAAGCGATCATCATGATCGGCGAGATCGGCGGCAATGCCGAAGAAACCGCGGCAGCTTACGTAAAGCAGCACGTGCGCAAGCCAGTGGTCTCGTTCATCGCTGGGCAGACTGCCCCGCCCGGACGTCGCATGGGCCATGCCGGCGCCATCATCTCCGGCGGACACGGCACTGCGAGCGAGAAGATCAAAGCCCTCGAAGCAGCGGGAATCAAAGTCGCAAAATCACCCGCCATGATCGGCGAAACCCTGGCCGAAGTCATCGGCGCAACTGCGCGCGCAAGCTAAGGACAAACATTAAGAATGAAGACATTGCAACGAACATTCAGTATCGTTAAGCCGGACGCGGTCGCCAAAGGCGCGACCGGCGACATCCTCGCCATGCTGCAGCACGCCGGCTTCAACCTTCTCGCCATGAAAATGATCGAGATCAGTAAGGGTCAGGCAGAAGGCTTCTATGCGGTCCACGCCAGCCGGCCTTTCTTCGAGTCGCTGACGACGTTCATGTCATCGGGCCCGATTGTTGTGCTCGCGCTGGAGAAGGAAAACGCCATTGCCGATTTGCGAAAGCTCATGGGCGCCACGGATCCCGCGAAAGCTGAGCATGGAACCATTCGCAAAAAACACGCCGCGAGCATCGAAGCCAACGCGATCCACGGATCGGATGCGGAAGAGACCGCGCGCTTCGAGTTGAGCTATTTCTTTGCGGGTTACGAACTGACGAAGTGAGATGCAGGGTGTATTGGCGTCAATCTTTTAAAACCTGTCATCCTGAAGGCCTGCTTTTGACCGAAGGATCTCCGGCAACATTCAGGCCTTTCTTGCTGGCGGTAAGGCTCCTCTCCCAAAAGTAGGGCAGCATGGGCCGAGGAGCCACATGAGTGCAATTTCACCTCAAACTTCCCGGGAGATCCTTCGCCAAAGGAGGGCTCAGGATGACATGTTTTAGACCAAGGCTGCCTGAACTAGTCACTTGGTGAGCCGGTGCGTTCGAGCTAGATACTCTGCACAGGAATGCTGAGCAGGTCGTCTACGAGTCCGATTTCTTTCTGCAGGAACGGCTCGGCGTATTTCACGCCGGCGAGCATTCCGTAAAAACGCGCCATCGAATGAATCCGATCGCGAATCTCAGCCTGCATGGGGAAAATACCGCTGCCTTCTTCCTGATCTGAGAACTGTGATTTATAGGCCATCAACGCTGCTAGTCGCGTTTCGAACTGCTCGGAGATATCCACGACGAAGGTCGGACGAACGTGATGATAGAGCGTCGCATACACGATCTTGAAAGGGCGATGCGGCGCGAGATTCTCAAAGTTTTCAGCCCGAACGCCTTCTTCCTGCAGCTTGCGCGGAATTTCGAGCTTCTTAAGTCCCGCAAGAAAACACGCTTCGTAGCCGACGGTTGCACAGGTGTAATGATCAGGATGTCGGCCTTCCCAATATGGGAGGATTACAACGCGCGGTTTCGTGCGGCGGATTACCTGCGCGATCTTCAGGCGATTCGTCCATGTGTTTTCGACGCGGCCGTCGGGGATGTCGAGGGCTTCCCGCCAACCGACACATAGAATCCGCGCAGCCTCCATTGCCTCGCGTTCGCGGTCTTCAGCAGTGCCGCGCGTCCCCATTTCCCCGCGGGTGAGATCGAGGATGCCGGAGCGCTGACCGTTCTCGGCCGCTTTCAGCAGGGTTCCGCCGCAGGTTTGCTCAACGTCATCTCGATGAGCGGCGATAGCCAGAATGTCGAGTTGCGTGGATAGCTGCGGCTTTGCGGCTGACATGAGCTAGGCCAGGCTCCCGGACTCCACGACAACGTTCTCTCTGACGATCAGCCGCGGGCCGGCCATCTCCTTCAGCTTCGGCAGGACGCGCGTGACGTGCTCGTCCTGATCGACGAAAAGCACGACTAGAGGAAGCTTTCCGCCGGCATCAACCAGCGTGCTTGTTTTCACCCGGCTGCGTCCAATAAAGCCAGCTACAGCATGAATCACAACCGCATTTGCAATATTTTCCTGGCGCAGGTAGTTCAGAATCTGCAGGTGCGCCGGCCGGCGCTGATACTCATCGCCTTCGGTGAGATAGATAGTGACTTGAACGGCCACGGGCGGAATTGTAAATGAGGGCATGTGTTTCACCACGGAGGCACGGAGAACACGGAGAAGAAGCCAACAAAAAGGGTTTCGAGTTTCGAGTTTCAGGTTTCAAGTTTCAGGTTTCGGGAAAGCCTACGTCAATCGATACTTTGGAACCACGCCTTGCCGAAACCTGAAACTTGAAACTAGAAACGGTTGTGTTTTCCTCCGTGTCCTCCGTGTCTCCGTGGTAAAACTGCTCTAAATCCCCCGCGCGACCGCAGCACCGGCGATCACGGCTGCCAGGCAAAGCAGATTGTTGCTCAGGATGTTGAGCGCGAAGAGACTCCAGTGCCCCTGCTCAAAATAAGCAATCGTCTCAAACGCGTAACTGGAGAACGTGGTGTATGAACCGCAGAAGCCGATTGCCACCAGCCAGCGCCATTTCGGATCGACGAAGACGCGCTCGGTCGTCCAGATCATGAACAGCCCCAAAATGAAACTACCGGTGATGTTGATGAACAGCGTGCCGTAAGGAAAGTTGGTTGAGACCACTTTGGCGGCAAGCCGGCTTACAAAATAACGGAGGTTGGCGCCGAGGATGGCGCCGAGAGAAACCCAGAGATATGCTCGCATGAAGTTCGCTGCCTTCGAGACTTCCACCCGTCCAGCCAGGCTGGAAGTGAGATGGTAGGAGTCATCAGCCGTCGGGGCGGCGGTTGAGGCGAACTCCATCGCCTTACATCGTTATTCATTTTAAGACAGAGCTGCGAAGCTGCGCAGCCACTAAGCTTTGCAGCTAACTTTTTCTTTCCACGAGAAAGTGCGCGAGTTCTTTCAAAGTCTGCGCGCGCGGGCCGAAGGAATCGAGGGCTGCGCAGCCGGACGCGATAAGAGCGTCGGCTCGGTGAACAGATTCGTCAATTCCATACACAGCAGGATAAGTGGCTTTCTCGGACGCAGTATCTTTTCCGGCAGTTTTTCCGAGTTGTTCAGACGACTGTGTGACATCCAGCACGTCATCGACAATTTGAAACGCGAGTCCTACAGCTCGTCCAAAACCGCGCAGCCGTTCGACCTCGGCGTTCGTCCCGCCTGCGAAAATCCCACCCGTAACTAAGCTGGCAGTGATCAGCGCCCCGGTTTTGGAACGGTGAATGTACTCGACAATCTTTGCATCCGGCTTACTATTCTCAGCTTCGAGATCGAGTACCTGGCCGCCGATCATCCCATCAATCGTGCCGGTTGCATGAGCGATCTCCTGCACAATGCGGATGCGGTTTTCGGCCGGACCCTGAAGCTTGCTGAGCACTTCGTACGCATAGGTTTGCAAAGCATCGCCGGCGAGAATCGCTGTGGCCTCTCCAAAGACAACATGGCAAGTCGGCTTTCCGCGACGGAGGTCGTCATTGTCGAGCGCCGGCAGATCGTCATGGATCAGCGAATAGGTGTGCAGCATCTCCAGCGCGCTGCCCAACTCTTCGATCCCTTGCGGCAAGGCGCCGACAGGATTTTCGCGCTGCACCATGCGCGCCGCTTCCATGCACAGCACCGGGCGAAGTCGCTTTCCGCCCGCGAATACGCTGTGGCGCATGGCTTTGTGAATGGACGCAGGCACCTGCGTCTCGCGCGGAAGGAGACGGTCGAGGGTAGAGTCGATCAGCGCGCAGCCAGAAGCCAGGGTCTCCTTGAGCATTGTTGGCGAGTATAAACGACGGGCTTAACAGCAAAACGAACGCTCTCTACAAGAGAACTGTCATCCCTCGCGCAGCCGAGCTACTGTTCGCGCTTCCACAATTTGCGTTTGAGAGAAGTTTGGTGGCAGTATCAGGCCTCAGCGTTGCGACGCTCAGAGCCTCTTCAGCAGCGCCTTTGCCTGCTCCAATTCAGGAAAGAGCTTTTCTTCTTCCTGAAAAGCTTTGGGATGAACGCAGCGCCGGCTCCCATTCAGCTTTACCGGATGCTTCAGGTGAAGCATTTCGTGATAGACGAGGTACTCGATTCCATAGCGCGGCATGTCGGCGCGATCGAAGACGCGGCTGATGACGATGGTATTGTGCGCGGGATCGTAATGTCCAAGGCTCTGCCGTGAGACGTGGCGGCTCCATGTCATCAGCGGACGCGCAAGGAGTCCATGAAAGAAGCGCATGTTGAGGTCGTCGAAGATGGTCTCCAGGTTGTAGTGGCGTCCCTGCGCAGTCAGCAGTACCTTGCGCCCGCGCTCCTGCCGAACCAGGTGCGCTTTGCGCGAAACATCGCGTCTGCCTAAGTAGCGGCGATAGCGCGACGCGTGCCGACTTTCAATTTCCTTGCGATACAGTTTCGCCAGCAGGATGTGCGCGATGGCGTGCAGGACATCTTCCGGCGCTCCGGATAGCAGATCAGAGATGCGTACCAGCACCTTCCCTTGTCGCAGGCGAATGGTGTTGTTGATGTTGGAAAATGGGAAGAACTCGACGTGGAACTCGGGATAAGGCGCTCGCGGACGCAGCTCGCGGTATGCCTCAAAGAAAATTTCCGTCAGCTTGGGGATCACCTAAATCGAATTTAGCACGTAAGCACTAGCCCGGTTACTGTTGCGCAACTTTGCCTCGCGCAAACTCATTCTCGTTTCGCGATTGCGCGATTTCGTGATTTCGTGATTGAAAAACCCAATCACGAGTCACGAAATTCCAACCTTGCCGCCCAGGCTTTCGATCGCACGGGGCTTCACTTCTTCTTCTTCGCAAACTTCACGTTCTGCTCATCGAGCAGCTTGCGATTTGTCGTGGCGCTTTGATCGACGGATTCGATCGCATCGTCGAGTGCGAATTTGTAGTCAGAGGCTTCGTCGATGTTCTTGGGGTCGTTCTCCGCGTTCTTCAATTCGTGCAGCTTCGTCTGAAAGTCGCTGTCCATTTCTACAACTTGCTTCAGCGGCTTGCGCAGATCGGCGCTGCGCTCGTCGTAGTCGTCAACGTTGTCGTCGATTTCATCGACCAGCGTGGAGATGTCTTCGAGCAGGTCATGCATCCGCTTGCCCCGATCTTTGGCTTTGGGATCTGTTCGTACCTGCTCGAGCGAAGTCATGCGCGCCTTGGTGAACTCGACCATCAGCTTGAGTCGCTTCTCCGGCTCGATGGCAGTCTCGCGGAGCTGGTCGACTTCCGCGTCGGTGAGCGGATCGCGATCGTGGATCTGCGACCACAGCGGCGCCGACGTCACAATCAGCACGGCTGCCAATCCTATTGAACGAATGCGCATAGAGGGCCTCAATTCTTGAAGACCTGATTCAAAATGTCGTCGTCGGCGGCTTCGATCTTTTTCACCACTTTCTCGATCGCGTCTCGATCTTCCACCGAGAGTGCCTGAGCGATGTCGGAAAGGCGCCGCGCCGACTTGTGCAGCGTCAGCTCCGCCTGCTTCAGCTTATGGTGACTCTTCTTACCAGCATCGCGCGCTTTCTCGGCGTAGGTACCGATGTCGTTGAGCGTCTGCTGCGCGGGCTTGAGTTCGCCGGCATTCATCTGGTTGTTGAACTGCTCGACCAGATCGCGCACCAGTTCGGCGGAGTTGTAGCAGATTTCGCGTTCTGAGTCGTGCTCGACCTTCTGCTTGAGTTGCTCGATCTTCGCTGCTTCTTGCTGTTCGGGTGTCGTGCCCGGCTTATCAGCAAGCGAAAATGATGACAGCACGCAAACAATGATGAGGATCCGCTTCATTTCAGCTTCTCAATCGCAATCAACCGGTGCCGGGCCTTCCATTCTTCGTCAGGATACTTTCCGTTTGCCGCCGCGAGGAATTGGCGATAATTTTCCGTGGCTTCCGGAAAGCGCCGCAAATGATCCAAGGCCGTCGCACGCAGGAAGAACGTTCCAGGATTGTCGCCCAGCAGCTTAGTGCGAATCTCCAGCGCCTTCAAGGTGAGATCGTACTGCTGATTGTCGGACGCAACTACCGCTAGGTCGCCATACGCCGGAGCCAAATTGGGATTCAACTTGACGGCGGCCAGCAGTTGCTCCTCCGCAGGCGCCCATTGGTGCTCATGCATGAGCGCGAGGCCGTACTCGTAGCGAAGCTGTGCGTCGTTGCTGCTCGTGCCAACGAGCAGTTTGTAAATAGGAATGGCATCAGTCTCGCGATGAACGGCGCTGAGTAGCGCGGCTTTTTCGCGCAGCACGGCCGGATCATTTTGGTTGCCGGCTGCGTCTAGCTCATGAAGTGCTTCGTCATTCTTGCCTTGAGCGGCCAGAAGGCGTCCCAGAAGCAGATGCGCTTGAGAGTCGTTGGGCGCGGTGACAAGATACTGCCGCACGTTTGTTTCCGCCTCGGCATATTGCTTTGAGGCGACAGCGACGTTCACCAGTCCGCGCAGTGCCTGCGCACGTTGCTGAGTATCCGTTGCGCTGAGGCTTTGCTGATACTGCGCTTTGGCCTGGTCAAGCTTGCCGGAGTTTTCATACAACTCGCCAAGCAGCAAATGCGGTTGCGGATCGTTCGGCGCCATCTTCGATGCGCTGAGGAAAGCTTGTTCAGCTCCGGCTGAATCGCTCGGTAGGAGGATCTGTCCGAGTGTGAGCCATGCATGCTCTCTGCTCCGCTCAGGATGGCTCGCCGGCTGCAGTTCGGTTGCGGCCTTCAGGTATTTGGCGCCTTCATCTCTCTGGCCTCCTGAAGCGAGCAGCATTCCCAAATTGAGATTGGCTTCGAATACCTTGGGATTTATTTCGAGCGACTTGCGATATGCAGCGATTGCCCGATCATGCTCGTTCAGCGCCTGTTCGGCGTAGCCGAGGTCGTACCACGCCTGATAGCTCTTGGGATTTTTTTGGGTGGCTTGCTCTAAAAGCGGCTTTGCTCCGGCAGCATCGCCTTTGCTGAGCAATGTTTCGGCCTGATCGAGAAGATCCGAAGCAGGATCTTCCGCGACAGCGACAGGATGATGCCGAACGGATCGTGCAGTGTCTTGAGCGAATCCAGACGCAACCAGAGCGCACAGAAGCAGTGGGATAAATCTCTTACTGCACCAGCGCATCACCGTTAGAAGACGAGTTCCCATTCTTCGACAAAACACGCGCGAGCCACTGACCGGTATGCGATCTCTTGTTACGCGCGATCGCCTCAGGCGTGCCGGTGGCGACGACCTCACCGCCACGTGCGCCGCCTTCGGGACCGAGATCGATCACCCAGTCGGCTGCTTTGATTACATCTAGATTATGCTCAATCACGATTAAAGAGCCACCTGCTTCGATGAGCCGTCGAAAGGCCGCAAGCAGCTTGCTCACGTCGTCGAAGTGCAGACCTGTAGTCGGCTCGTCGAATATGTAGAGAGTGCGTCGTGCAGCCGACCGGCGCGATCGCGAGCCATTTTCGGATTCTTCATCTCGATTGCCGCGTCCATCACCGACTCGCGGAGTCAAATGCGCGGCCAACTTCATGCGTTGAGCTTCGCCTCCACTTAGCGTCGTCGCCGACTGCCCAAGCCGCAGGTATCCGAGTCCAACTTCTTCCAGAACCCGCAGCTTGTCGGTAATCTTCGGGACGCCAGCGAAGAACTGCAGCGACTCCTTCACGGTGAGATTGAGGACATCGTGGATGTTCTTGCCCTTGTAGCGAATCTCGAGAAGCGTAGGTTTATAACGCGTGCCCCGGCATTCTTCGCACGTAAGTTCGACATCTGCCAGGAACTGCATTTCCACGGTGACAGTCCCATCACCCTGGCAGGCCTCGCAGCGTCCGCCAGGAACATTGAACGAGAAGTGCCCCGCGCTGTAGCCGCGCTTCTGCGCCTCCGGAAGAGACGCGAAGAGTTCACGGATCGCGTCGAACGCCTTGATGTAGGTCACGGGGTTGGAGCGTGGGGTGCGGCCGATCGGTGACTGATCAACCAGGATTACTTCTTTGATCAGCTCTCCACCTTCGAGCCGCTGGAAGAGTCCGGCTGCGCTTCCCGCATCGGTACTGCCCGTGACAGCAGCCGTGGCCTTATATAGAACATCATGCACAAGCGTCGATTTTCCCGAACCGGAAACGCCAGTTATGGCCACCAGCATCCCCAGCGGGATGGTTACGTTGATGTTCTTCAGGTTGTTCGCCCGCGCGCCAATCAGGCGAAGTTCGCCGGAAGCTTTGCGCCGTGTAGACGGAATTGGAATCGCGAGATTATGGCTAAGATAACGACCGGTGAGCGATTGCGTATTGCGCGAGATTTCGCCGTAAGTGCCCGCAGCAATGATCTTGCCGCCAAGCTCGCCGGCTCCCGGTCCGAGATCGACAATGCGGTCCGACGCGGCCATTACTTCCGGATCGTGCTCAACCACAAGAATGGTGTTTCCGAGATCGCGCAGTTCGTGAAGGATTCGCACGAGCCGATCCGTGTCCCGGCTATGCAATCCAATCGAGGGCTCGTCGAGAACGTAGAGCGCTCCGACCAAACGCGACCCCAGCGAGGTTGCGAGTTGAATGCGCTGCGACTCGCCGCCGGAGAGAGTTGACGCGGTCCGATCAAGTGTCAGGTATTCGAGACCGACACTGTTCAAGAACCCGAGGCGATCTCGAAGCTCCTCGAGAATCTTGTCTGCGATTTCCGCCTCGTGTGCCGTCAGCTTTACCTCTGCGATAAAGCGCCCCGCCTGCTCGACGGTCATCGCGGTCACATCGCAGATGTTCTTGCCATTGATCTTCACATTGCGTGCTTCGGCGCGCAGGCGCTGTCCCTGGCAATCCTGGCAAGTCGCGTAACCGCGATATCGGCTCAGGAACACCCGTACATGGAGCTTGTATTTCTTGCGCTCCAGGAGCGAGAAGAACCCCGTAATGCCCGGAAATTTTCCTTCGCCCTGAAGAATTAGCAGACGCTGATCTTCTTCGAGGTCGCACCAGGGCACGTCGAGCGGAATGCCATGAACTTTTGCGAACCTCTTCAGCTCGGTTTGGAAGACGCGGTACTTCGGCTTGGTCCACGGCTCGATTGCGCCATCGTTCAACGTGAGCAGCGGATTGGGAATGACCAGATTGAGATCGAAATCGATGGTGTTGCCGAATCCCTGACAACGCTGGCAGGCGCCGTATGGATTGTTGAACGAGAACAATCGCGGCTCCGGCTCTTCATACTTGCGTCCGCAGGTCTTGCACTCGAAGCGCTGCGAGAAACGAAGCTGGCGGCGCGGACTCTCGTCGCGCGGAACAATTTCGAAGATGGCCTCGCCAGACTCGCGATAGCCGATCTCTAACGCATCGACGATGCGTGCGCGCTGGTCGGGCGCGAAGGCGATACGATCGACCAGCACGAACACCGGTTCTGCGAAGCTCAGCTCCAGCAAGGACTCCGGTGTCGAGAACTCAAAGATGTTCCCGTTCTGGTACAGGCGATTGAATCCGCGCCGGCGCAACTCTCCAAGACGATCTTTGAGTTGATCGCTCAATCCGCCATTTGTCTTTGCCGAAGCTTTGGCCCGTCCACGTTTGCTTTTTTTGTCGGCCGCATTCTGCGGAGTTGTTGGGAGCACGGGAAAGAGCACGTTAAAGCGCGTACCCTCCGGCAGTTCGCTCAAAGCGGCGAAGACCTCGTCAACCGTGTCCTTCTTTACTTCCGTTCCGCAATTAATGCAGAACGTCTTCCCAATCCGAGCAAAAAGCAGGCGCAAATAGTCGTAGATTTCCGTCGCGGTCGCGACCGTGGACCGAGGGTTGCGTGTGGTGTTCTTCTGCCGGATTGCGATCGCGGGAGAGATGCCGTCGATCAGATCGACGTCCGGCTTCTCGATTCGTTCCAGGAACTGGCGCGCGTAGGCGGAGAGTGACTCAACGTACCGGCGCTGGCCCTCAGCATAGATGGTGTCGAACGCCAGAGATGATTTTCCGGAACCCGACACCCCCGTCACCACGGTCAAGGTGTTATGCGGGATCTCAAAATCCACATTTTTCAGGTTATGGACGCGTGCGCCGCGCACCACGATGCTCTCATTCGACATCCGGTAAGACCTATTCCCGCTGCACTCAGGAAGGGTCGGGAGGCAGAGGGGAATCTTTGATTATACCGTCTTGAACTTGCCTGGCGGACGCCCCGGCAGCAGCGAGGAGGCCTGTCAGCACGAAGAAAACATCTCGAAAACGCCGATGGAGCATCTTCCCGTTTTGGCAATTGGAGCCAATTTGGGAATGCCTTTGATTTCCGCCTATATTTCTATATCCATTGGACTTAGATTGAGATTGCGAAGCCAGCTCTCGACCTTCATTCCTAAAATGACCGGACCACGCGTCAATTAAGACCAGTTTGAATTGCATTTTGAACAACTTAGCGCTTGTTGGATTGGAACTCGCTCTGCAACTGGCGCTGAGGTGAATCAACCATCCATTCTGGTCTGTGGGTTCTCGGGCGGGTTATCGGATGGCTGATCCGTCGCCTTTCGGCTCTTCTCTCAACTCGCTGAATCCTTCCGATCTTCTCGTTGCGGATGCAGAGTCCTCTTCTCTCGAACTCTGCCGGGAAGTTCTTACAGATGTAAGGCTCACGATCCGCGAGGCGCTCGATGCCGACACGGTGATGGACGCGCTCGAGTCGGGGCTGGTCGATATTCTCCTTCTTAGCCAGGAGCTTCCCGGAGCTCAGGACCTGGAGCTTCTCCGCCACACTCACTACTGGTATCCAGAAACGCAGGTCGTCATGATTTCCGACGCCCCCAGTTATGCTGCGGCGGTGCGGGCAGCCAAAACCGGCGCCTTCGATTATCTTGCAAAGCCATTGGACCCCTTGGCTTTGCGGCATACAATCGAGCGCGCGATGGAACAGTACCGCATTGAAGCAGGCCAGCACAGCATTATGCGTGAGTCGCCGGATGCCGACGGAGCCTATGGCATCGTGGGTAAGACGCCTGCGATGATGAAGCTCTACAAGCTAATCGGTAAGATCGCCGGCAACATCCATCCTGTGCTGATCCTGGGCGAGAGCGGCACGGGAAAGGAACTGGTTGCCCGCGCCATCCACTACAGCGGGCCACGCCACGGTTGTCCATTTGTCCCCGTGGACTGCGGCACTCTGGTTTCCACGCTGATGGAAAGCGAGCTCTTTGGTCACGAGCGCGGAGCGTTTACCGGAGCCGAGCGCTCCAAAGACGGCCTTCTGAAGATTGCTGAAGGTGGAACCGTCTTCCTCGACGAAATCGGAGAACTCCCACTAGAACTCCAGGCAAAGCTCCTCCGAGCACTCCAGGAGAAGGAGATTCGTCCGGTGGGAAGCAACCGGCGCATCCGCATCGACGTGCGAGTGATTGCCGCGACAAACCGAAAGCTGGAGGAAGATGTAAAAGACGGCCGCTTCCGTAAGGACCTTTATTTCCGCCTGAACGTGGTTACGCTGAAGCTCTCTCCACTCCGCCAGCGCATGGATGATCTTGATGATCTCATCGATACCTTTCTTGACAGGATCGCCAGGACCACTGGTCAGCCGCGAAAGGAAATCTCTCGGGAGGCTCTGCGTCTGTTGAAGAGCTACTCCTGGCCAGGGAACGTGCGAGAGTTGGAGAATTTTGTCGAGCGGGCGGTCGCTCTCAGTAGCGGAAAGATGCTGGAGCCTATAGATTTCCCCACCCAGATCAGCGCGCGACTGAATGCCTCGCGTCCTCCGAGCGAAGAGCCGCTGCGTCGGATCGGCAGAGTGGTGCCCATCGCAGAAGTCGAGCGCCACGCCATCCTTAACGCAGTAGCTGAAGCCAAGGGCGACAAACTCTTGGCGGCTCAGATGCTCGGAATCGGGAAGACCACCCTGTATCGCCGTTTGCGTGAATACGAGCGCAAGAAACAAGATGCCACAACCTCGAATGCCTCTCCTGCATGACAAATGTTGCAGCCAAGGGGCTCCATGGCGCAGATTCTGAGAGCATTTCCTGCGATTGCATGAAGATGGGTGGCGCGGCTTGACGCTTTCCACAGGCATCCAAGGTAAGTTCCTTTCCCTCTAATCCCCTGTGTTGGTTGCTGTTCCGGGTAGTCGGCCTTCTCTCCGGCTTCGAGTTCAAGCAGCAAATAATCTCAATCTCCGCTAACAAGTCAGATCCGGCACTTCGTGGAGGCTTCGCAGCAGCGGGAGGACAAGCGGTGCAGGCAGAGCAAAACCGCCAGCTAGTTATCGACATCCAGCCAGAAGCAGAATCCAGCGAAATCCAGCAACACGGAAACCTTTGGGACGAGAGCGCCGCATCGGAGTTGGCCCAGCGCATCAACTCGCTCGGGGATTGGTTTCATAACATCAACATTAATGGTGTCTGGACGGCGCCGAACCACTTCTTGGGCGATTTCCCTAATGTGAAGTGGAAACACATCTGCAAAGCGTTTCCCGAGGATATGCAGGGAGCGTCGGTACTCGACATCGGCTGCAATGGCGGCTTTTACTCGATCGCCCTCAAGAAAAGAGGTGCTGGGCGTGTGCTCGGCGTCGATGTCGATGATCGTTATTTAAACCAAGCTCGTTTCGCGGCGGAGACCCTCAGGCTGGAAATCGAATTCGAGAAACGCTCGGTATACGACGTCGATCAGATCGAGGGCCAGTTCGACTACGTTCTCTTCCTGGGCGTCTTTTACCATCTCCGCTATCCGCTCTATGCACTGGACAAGATCATCAAGAAAGTCCGAGGGAGGCTGTTCTTCCAGAGCATGATGCGCGGTTCTCAGGAGGAGCGGCAGTGGAACGAGGATTACCAGTTCTGGGACATGCACCCGTTCAAAGATCCGGATTTCCCATGCATGTACTTCATCGAGCACAGCTATGCGAGTGATCCCACGAACTGGTGGATCCCTAATCGCGGAGCGGTGGAAGGCATGCTGCGCAGCTCGGGGCTGGAGATCGTAGCCCATCCCGAGGCAGAAACATACGTGTGCGAGCCGCGGCGCGTGCAGCGCGACGGCAAGTACATTTTCGATTTAGAACTTTCAGGAACGCTGTAGCACATTCGACAGGGACGAGGACTCATGGTTGAAGCGGTAATGCTCTGGAATGAGCCAAACAATCTTTCCCACTGGGACTTCAAAATCGACACCGACTGGAAGATGTTTGCCGAGATGGCGATCATTGCCGCCAAAGCGATCCGCCGGGTGAATCCGGACTTGCCGATTGTGCTCGGCGGAATCTCTCCGATCGACCCACATTTCATTCAGCTGCTGGGAACGCATGGCGTTCTCGATGCGGTTGATGTCGTCGCGCTTCACGGCTTTCCTCTCGATTGGAATCACTGGAACGTAAACGAGTGGCCGGCGAAGCTGGATGAAATCCGCGCCGTGACCAAGCTGCCCATCTGGATCTCGGAGGTCGGCGCATCGTCGTTCGGAGCTGAAGAGGTCCAACTCTTTGGCCTGCAGCGCATGGCAGAGCTTCTGAGAGGACGTGTAGATCGAATCCATTGGTATAGCCTCTACGATCTGCCAGCCTCTTGGACCGCAACCACTCGCCACAAAGAAGCCGAAGGCAGCTCGTACTATCGCCACTACTACATGGGGCTGCTGCGCGAAGACGGCACGCCCAAGCTGGCTGCCGAACATTTTCCCGACGGCCTCGGGATTTGTCAGTGGTTTCACTACGAAGACCACCGCCTTGATCCAGCGGTCGAGTGGCTCCATCGGCTAGGCGTGCGCTATTT
This sequence comes from Terriglobales bacterium, assembly GCA_035764005.1. NCBI lineage: Bacteria > Pseudomonadati > Acidobacteriota > Terriglobia > Terriglobales > Terriglobales bacterium. Next base: position 3,807 of record DASTZZ010000127.1, on the reverse strand, counting down.
GCGCACAGGCGTGAGCTGGGCAGACAGCTATCGTGAGAACGCCGAAGCGTGGTTCGATCGCCAGATGGGTGCCCTTGAGGACTTTGAAGTAACTATGACGCTTTGTTTCACGCCGGAGCATCTGGGCGTAGCTCCGCATTACACCAGTCCGCCGAAGGACCCAAACACGTTTGCGGAGTTCGCCGAGTGGGCGGTCACGCGGTATGCGGCGCGAAAGCAGGGAGATAAGGCGGATGCAGCTTACGCATCCGAACCTGTAACCAGATAACGAATTGGAGCCAAATGAGCGCAAAGAAAATTCTGATCACAGGTGGTGCTGGATTCGTAGGTTCGCACCTGGCCGATGCCCTGCTTGAAGCCGGACACGAGGTTCGCGTTTTCGACAGCCTCTCCCCGCAGGTACACGGGAACGGAGCCCCGGATTATCTCTCTCCCGAAGTGGAACTCATGGCGGGAGACATGCGCGATGCTGCTGCGGTTCGGAGAGCGATCGACAACGTAGACGTGGTCTTCCATCTCGCCGCTGCCGTGGGCGTAGGCCAGTCGATGTATCAGATCGCCGACTACATGTCGGCGAACACCCAGGGCACAGCGATTCTGCTGCAAGCGCTGCTCGATAGCAAAAACCGGATCGAGAAGCTGGTGCTGGCGTCGTCGATGTCTATTTATGGAGAAGGCCAGTATCTCTGCGCCAACTGCGGAGATGTCGCGCCTGCTCCGCGGGGATCCGATCAATTGCTGACCAAGCGCTGGGAGGTGCTTTGCCCAAAGTGTGGCGTCGAGCTTACGCCTGCTCCAACCACAGAAGCCAAGCCGCTGCAGTGTACTTCGGTGTACGCGCTCTCGAAGAAAGATCAGGAAGAGCTTTGCTTGCTCTACGGCCGGACCTACGATCTGCCGGTCGTGGCACTGCGTTATTTCAACATCTATGGCACACGGCAGGCTCTGTCGAATCCATATACAGGCGTGGCGGCGATCTTTGCCTCGCGTCTACTCAACCGCCATGCGCCGCTAGTGTTCGAAGATGGCCGCCAGATGCGCGACTTCGTCAGCGTCCACGATGTAGTCGCAGCCAATATGCTGGCGATGACTTCCGACAAGGCTAACGGACACGCTCTGAATGTAGGTTCCGGAATGCCGGTTTCCATTCAGGAGGTTGCGGATTCGCTCTCACGTGCGCTCAAGGTTGATATGCCCTGCGAGATCACCGGTAAATATCGTGCCGGAGACATTCGCCACTGCTTCGGCGACGTGAGCAAGGCGCGTGAGTTGCTCGGCTACGAGCCGAAGGTCAACTTCGATCAGGGCATCAAGGAAATGGTGGATTGGCTGCGCGAACAGACCGCGGACGATAAAGCGGAAAAGATGGTTGCGGAACTGCAGACATTTGGGCTCACGGCTTAACGCCGAGAACCAAACAAAGGAAACAGAGGCGAATAGTGAATCGAGACGAAAACCGGTCAGCGCTGATCTTTGGCGGAGCCGGATTTATTGGCGCGAACCTGGCGCGTCATCTACTGGTCGATACAGAGGCTCGCGTCCATATCTTTGACAATCTCTCGCGTAAAGGCGTGCAGCACAATCTGGAACAGCTTAAGAAAGCTGCCGGGAAATCCGGCAGATTGCGCGTGACCATCGGAGACGTTCGCGATGCCAATGCGGTTCAACGCGCAGCTCGCGATGCAAGCGAGATTTACCATTTCGCAGCGCAGGTCGCCGTCACTACTTCTGTGGCTGATCCTCGATGCGATTTTGAGACGAACTGCATTGGAAGTTTCAATGTTCTTGAGGCAGCCCGACTGTCCGGCAACCGGCCTTTTGTTCTGTTCACCTCCACCAACAAAGTCTACGGCGAGATGCTCGACGAGCCGCTGACGAGCAGTGTGAGCCGGTACGGCTATGCCGGGCGGAAAGCCGTCTCCGAGGATCAGCAGCTCGATTTCCATTCGCCGTACGGCTGCTCAAAAGGTGCTGCTGACCAGTACGTTCGCGAGTACTCGCGGATGTACGGCCTGCCCACCGTTGTCTTCCGCATGTCATGCATCGCCGGCGAAATGCAGTATGGGAACGAGGACCAAGGCTGGGTAGCGCATTTCCTGTACACCACATTGCGCGGCGCGCCGCTCGTGATCTACGGCGACGGCCGCCAAGTACGCGATGTTCTCTATGTAGGCGATCTGGTACGCGCGTTCGATGCTGTTCGCTCCTCGCTACAGAAAACAGCCGGCCAGATCTACAACGTTGGCGGCGGACCTGACAACACAGTTTCTCTCGTCGAATTGATCGATCAGATTTCGGCGATGACGGGCAAGCGACTGCGCTACTCGCACGAGCGGCGTCGGCCTGGCGATCAGCTCATTTACGTGAGCGATTACTCGAAGCTCACGCAGCACACCGGCTGGAAACCGAAGGCGTCCGTGCGAGAGACGCTGCAGGCCATTTACAACTTCTGGCGCGAGCATCCGGAGATCTTCGGCGAGGCTCCCGCTGCTCGAGAACTGGAAGCTCCTCTGGCGGCAGGCTTGGGACTGCTCGAGAGGACGGCGTAATGAAGTACGCATTTGTAAACCCGAATTGGAACTTCACGGGATCGACCTACTTCGGCTGCACCGACCCGCACTATCCGCTGGAACTGCTGTTTGCTTGCCAGCAAGTGCAGCAGGGCGGAGATGAGCCTTTCCTTGTTGATGCTCAGGTGGAGAACTTGAGCACGAATGAGGTTGCGCCGAAGATTCGGGACTTCAATCCGGATTTTCTCATCGTTCCTACTGCTCCTTCGTACCTCTTCTGGCGGTGTCCGCCTCCAGAGCTCCGAGTTCCGAAAGAATGGTTCCAGGCGCTACGAGGATGGGGAACGCAAGTCGCGATTGGACCGCATCCGTCTGCTACACCTGCTGCCACTATCCGCAAAACCGGCTGTGACATCGCCATGCGCGGTGAGCCTGATCAGACAATTCCGCAATTGGGAAGAACGCCGTGGCTGGATATCGCCGGCTGCTGCTGGCGCGACGACAAAGGCGAGCACATCAGTGCCCAGCTTGGCGTCACCGATATGAAAGCGCTTGGCGCGCTCGACTTCCATAACTATCCGGTCGAGCTGCACCGGCATCGTCATCACGTGTTCAGCGGCGAGGGTCATGGCGCGGAACTCGAGTTCGCGCGCGGATGTCCGTGGGCCTGCACCTTCTGCAACAAGACACTGTTTCGCAATAAATTCCGCGAGCGCAGTGTCGAAGATCTTCTCTCAGAAATCGACGCGCTGATCGCGCGCGGAGTCGATTACATCTACTTCATCGACGAGATCTTCGGCGTGGGCAAGAACGTGCTGCGGCTGCTCGAAGGGATCGCGGAGCGGCCATTGAAGATCGGTTTCCAAACGCGCATCGATTTGTGGAATGAAGAAACGCTGGGTCTGCTCGGCCGCGCGCATTGCATTTCCATGGAGTGCGGCATCGAGTCGATTACGGAAGAAGGACGCGAAGAGCTGAACAAGAACTGCCGTATCGACACTCAGCGAATCGGCGAACTGCTGATCTACGCGCGGCAAAGAATTCCCTGGGTACAGGCGAATCTCATCCTGACCGAAAAGGATGACAAAGCCGAGATCCGTCGTTGGCAGGAGAATCTCAAAGCTCACGGCGTCTGGGTGAGCGAGCCGGTTCCCATGTTTCCCTTTCCGGGAAGCCCGCTGTACGTGCAGACCTTCGGCGAGGCGCCAGACGATACTGCTTGGGAACGCGCGCACCACTTCTATACTTCTCTGTTCAAGGACAAAGGCTACAGCGACATTCAGGAGCAACAGCCTGC
>DASTZZ010000126.1 GCA_035764005.1 Terriglobales bacterium | reverse complement strand
GTTTAGCGTCTAATCTGCTGCGGAACTGTCGGTCCGGCAAGCAAGGTGTCTTAGAAAGTCTAATAATTTTAGGGAGAGCGCATGAGTGCACAGCCGAAAATGGACGCGGCTCCTAAGATCCCAGCCGAAATTAATACCCGACTGAGGAGCCTGGCGCACGATCTGAGCAACTCGATTGAGACGATTATGCAAGCTTCCTATCTGCTGGAGCAGATGAAGCTGGACGACAGTGCCCGCAAATGGTCAGAACTGATTGACAAAGCCGGGCGGGACTGCGCCAGGATAAACCGTGAGATTCGCGAAATCCTGCGTGCCAGCGCCGCTTAATCCCTAAGCTGCCTTAAGAAGCGGGCGATTGCCCCGCAAGTAGTCCTGTGCTTTTCGGTAGCCTTCGAGAGTCCCCACGTCCATATAGACCTCGCCGCAATGCCTCCCCCTGACAATGTTGCCGGCGGCGATAAACGCGTTCATCAAATCGCCCAGGTATTCGTCAGTACGGTGCCGCGATTCCCACAAGAGCTTTAGCCGATGGAAGGAATCGCCGGTCGTCGTGACGGCGCCCCAGATCCAATTTGACGCGGCAGCATCGGTCTTGACCTGCACTTCCTTGACGTACCCCTGTTCGTCGCAAACGACCGCATCAAACGCCGCAGGATTGGGTACAGGAAAGAGAACCAGATTTACGTCCGTTTGTTCCAGATCGAGGCTGGGGAGGTAGGCATTTTCCGGAAACCAGATAGTATCGGGCAATCCGATGAGCACCTCTTGGTGGGAGCGGGCAAAGGGCGCTGCACGGAAGAGGGCGTCGCACAATCCTTGAGGCTTGCGTTGTACCAGGTAAAAGATTTCGGCAGCATAGTTCTGCTCAGCGTAGTAGCGGATGATGTCAGCCTTCTCCGCTGAAATCACCATACAGATCTGCTCCGCACCGGCAGCGATCATCCGCTCGACGAGGTATTCCGAAACGGCTTTCGGCCGCTCGACGCCATTGATTACGCGCGAACCGACCGGAAGCAGCTCTTTGGAGCAGCCGAGCGGTTGAATTCGCTGGCCTGTCCCGGCGGCAGGAATAATTCCAATCATCGTGCAGCCCCGCTTTCCTTAAGCTCCGCTCCGGAGCGGGCCTCTTCGAAGTATTCGAGCAGTTGTCGGGCGCGGATCTGGCCAGTGTGATCGTCAAGGGTACGCTCGCGGGCGTGCTTGGCACGCGCCGAGAGTTCGGCATCAGACATCGCCATTACCTGCTCCACGTGGTCCGGACGGCTCACTACGCGCAGATCACGCTCCACATCGAAGAAATAATCCAACCCTTCCCACCAGTCGCTGACGAGAGGCGTGGCACAAGCAGCGGCTTCAAAGAAGCGCCCTGAAGGACACCATCCCCATTGGGCCATTTCCCCACGCGTAAGGTTCAGGGTGATGCGACTGGAGGAGTAGAACTGGGGATGATCGTGTGGAGCAATGTGTTCGATTCTCCGGACGTTTTCAGGCCACTGCCAGCCGAAGGGATAAAGCGAACCCGCAAGTACGAATCGCGTTTCAGGATGACGTCGTGAAGGCTCGAGAAAGAGAGAGTCGACTTTCTCTTGCCGGTCGGGCGCATAGGTGCCCATGTAGCTGAGGTCACTTTGGAAATTCGGCGAAGGTTGCACGCGAAAATAGTCGTCGGGGTCAACGCAGCCGTAAAGCGGACGCGCCATGCGGACCCGGTAACGGTTCTCAAGCTCGGAAAGGATCGGCCCTCCGGTGAAGGAGAGCACCAGGTCAAACTCCGGAAGCTGTTCGGGAGAGATGTAGTCAACCGTGCCACAGCCAAAAGTTGCAAGTGTCACCGGAGTATCGAGGTCGTAAAAGACCTTTAAAGGCCGTGCGAGATTCAGCACTTCATCGTTGATTCGGCGGCCTTCAGGAAGATAGCTGGCCGTGAGCACGACGTCAGAATCGCTGGCTTCACTCAGCGCCTCGCTGCGCATCCCAGACCATTCGTCAAAAAGATGCAGCCGACAATACGGAGCGGAATCAAAATCGCGGCGGGCGCGGTAATACGGGACATCTTTCTCGAAAAAGTGAATCTCGTGCCCCATGCGATGCAGCGCCTTGATGATGGCGCGATACGGGGTGGCGTGACCGTTGCCCCAGGAAGAAGAAATTGTCAGGCCAAAGATGGTGATCTTCACGCGAGAATTGCCCTGCCGC
>DASTZZ010000125.1 GCA_035764005.1 Terriglobales bacterium | reverse complement strand
TATCCTCGGTATCTATTGATATCTACCTTAGGCTTTGTCGCAGTAGCCTCATGGTGCACAGCATTTCTGTAATATTCAAATCCTTTAATGGCCGTACCGTTTCGGGATTCATCGCATCAGCACAGGAACTCGCAGTCTGGGTTTGACATTCAATTCGGAGGAGCGATGAGGCAAACAGCGCCGCTCCGCGGTTGAATTACGTTCCATTCCGTTCCAATTGAACGGGGTTCTGGGCGATCCAAGTGATTGACAACTTTGGTGGTTGCACCGTCGACAACATGGTTCGCAACGATGAGGTCGTCGGTTCGATCCCGACTAGCTCCACCATTTCCCAACGCCGAAAACAGAGTTAGTTATCAGGGAACAGCAATGCTGGGAGCGTCCGCGGCTCCTGAAAGGCGAAGCAGGCTGCTGCATCGCGCAGATTGATAGCCCTGCAGTAGAAGATCAAAATTCTGTGACGACATGCACAACTTTGTTAAGGCTTTGTTTTCGACCTGATCTCGTAGTAGCGCAGCGACCGCATGAAGACTTCCTTGTCTACGGGCTGCCTGGAGTCGTCGAGCATCGGTGAGATGCCGGGCGAGTCGCCGAGTTCCGAGGTCTTCCATGGAACAATAACCAGCGACTTGGGCGCGTCTTGATTTCCCAAGATAGACATGCCGAGCGCCTTTGCATCGGGGACGGAAGCCAGCTTCGAGCCTTCGTCGGGCTTTGACTGCGCCTGTTCAGTCTTGCCCTGGGCCTCTTCTGTCTTTGCCTGCGGCTCTTCAGTTGCTCGCTGCGCGGGCTCCATCTTGGCGTGCGCGCGTTGTGTGGCTGGGTGGGCGGCTTCCGTCTTTTTCTGGGCCGTGGCGGCGACGTCGGCGTGTTGAGTCTTAGGCTTATCGGCAGCCAACGCGGCTGCACTCGCCAGCAGCAGTGCAAATAATAAATATCGGCTCATCGCTTCTCCTTTTGGCCTTGGCGGTTGCGAACGTCGGCGATCCATTTTGGGACGTTTGTGTCGTCCGGAACGAGTCGGCTGTACGCTTCGTAATGCTCCAGCGCGCACGGATAATCTCCGAGATACAGGTCGCACAGAATGGCGAGATTCTTGTGCGCATAATGAAACTCCGGAAATTGTGCGAGCGCCGCTTCATAACTCGCGCGCGCCTTGGCGAACTCTCCCTTGCGCCGCTGCACCAGACCGAGTTCGTTATAGGCGGCGGGGTGTTGCGGATTCGATTCCAGCGCCTTGCGCAGACTGGCCTCGGCTTTGTCCAGGTCTCCGGTGCGCTCGTAGGCGATGCCGAGATTAATTTGGGCTGCCGTTAATGTGGGCGCCTGTGCTGTTACCTTGAGCAGCAAGGCGATGCCCTGATCGTATTGCGCCTGGTCCAGCATGTGCACGGCCGCGTCGTAGTCGGCGCGTACCTGGTCCGTTACGGGAACGTGCTGCGTGAACGTGACGCCACTAGCGTCCCGCTGGACGTCGATGGACAACGGTGACGGTGGCGCTTCCACCGGAGGTTTTGCGATCGTCGAGCCAGCTTTCGCCGTTCGCCGCTCTGCAGGTGCGCAGCCCAGGACTGCAACCACGGCCAACCAGGCTATCCCACGAGAAATCGCTTTGATGGTACGGGTGTTATTGCGAAGTCCCATGGTTCACCATTCCTTTGTCTGCGGGTTGCGGTGTCGGCTGCATCGTCTGATCAGGTTTACTCGGCATAGTGTTGGCACTGCCTGCCGAGGAATCAGGCTTGCTCGTGGTGTTGGCGTGGCCGATCGTGCTTGGCGTTGCATTGGCATTGCCTGTCGTCGTGCCGGCATTGCCCGTCGCTGGCGCCGCGACCGGAGACAACGGCGACCGGTATGCGTAAATTTCGATATCAGTGAGGAAGCCAATGCTCATTTCGGGTTTCGCGTAGCGGCCTGGCATCAGCTCGGTCAGTCTCTCAAGACTCTTCTTTGTCCAGTCGTCGAAAACGCCAGCGCGCAACATTTCCATATTCTTTTCGTGTACCTTAATGGCTTTCTCCTCGAAGGGAAACGCTTGCTCATCGAGGGTATCCTCGTAGTCTTTCAGCTCTGCTGCGTTTAGATTCGTGGGCTTCTCCGACTGAAGGAGCGATTTTCCGAAGTTCGAGTAGGTCTCAGCTATGTAGTACGTGGCGGCTGCCGTGACGTCGGCGATTTCGTAATCCACCAACTGACTCATTGCCTTGACGGTGGCATCCATCCGCTGCTTCTTCGCTTTCAGGCTGATCTCAAACGGTTGCGTCAGCTTTACGACTGCGAAATCCTGGTAGGTCCGTTCCGCGAGGACCAGCGCCGAGCGCGCCGCTATCGTCTTTGTACGGCCAGTTCTGTCTGCTCCAGCACTCGCGTCGATGCTCACGATTTGCTTCAGCTGATCCTGGTAATGCGCATCGTCGTTCGCCGCCTTGTACATCTCTGCGATCTTCGAGCGAGTCTCGAGGGCAGTTTCAACCGGCTTGGGAAATTCGTTGACGTAGCGGGTGTAAGCATCCAGGGCGTGATCCCGCGAATTGGATTTCTCATAGAGATCGCCTGCGACGAGAAGCGCTTCGCTACGCAACTTCGGATCATCGGTCTTGGAGGCGATGTGGTCATACTCCACAGCAGCGTTCGCCAACTGACCGTTTTCTCGGTAGGCATGCGCGATCTGTTTATCAGCTTCGAGCCGCAATTTGTGATCGGGAAAGCTGGTACGAAATGCGTCGAGCACGTTGATTGCTGCGGTCCAGTCTTTCACTCGGATCAGCGCAGCGCCTGCATCGTATTCGGCCGCTGGACGGATCGTGGACGTAGGTGCTGCCGTGCGAATCCTCAGGAAGTGAGCGGCTGCGGCGCGATCGTCGCCCGCCTTGCTTGCGAGCTCGCCCTGCTTGTAGATCGACGCAGCTAAGTTGTCGACGAGTGCGGCGTGCGACTTGTCATCGTTGGGAGTGACCGCCAGGACTTGCGTAAACGCCTTTTCAGCCTGAGGATACTCGGCGAGCTCGAATGAGCCGTGCGCAACGACAAGCCATGCCGACCGACGGATGGCCGCGTCCGTGTTTGGATACCTATCGATCAGACGTTGTGCAGCATCGACCGCCGGATGGTAATCCTTCATTTCGTACATGTCATCGGCGGCAGCGCCGAGGACCTCGGCGGCGTGTTCGTGCTGCGGGAAGGCGTCGGCAAACTTGAGAGAGCTTGCGATCGTGCTGCGCTTGACGTCATCCAACTGCGCCGGGGTCGCGCCCTTCAGTTGCTCGCGGTATGCGTAGACGGCAGCGTAGCCTGCGGCTGCCGATTTTGCGTTCGTCGGGTATCCGTAGGCCGTGCGCTCGTACTGCTTTGCCGCCTCGCCGAAATCATGGTTCTCGAGCAGGAGGTCCGCCAAACGATAGTTCATCGTCGGTGAATCGGCGTCCTTGGGGAACGAATCAAGATAGTCGCCGTACCATCGGCGCGCCTCGTTATAATTCGCGAGCTTCTCGCTCGCGTCCTGCGCGTTCTGGTACTCCGCGTGATAGTGCGTGGCGAGATCCTTCAGGTTTGTCTTAACGTAGGCGAGTACCTGCGGCGAATCTTCAGGCTTGAAGTGCTTCCAGTACTCGCCCTGCAGTCCGTACTTGGAAGCAAAATCCCGCTTTGCCTCCAGAACCAGTTGGGGAAAACCGCCTTTGGTGAAAGTCTCGATGACGCGCATGCTGAATCGCGGCGCATCACGGTGGAATGGATAAAGCGTTACGAACGCCTGGTACGTCTTCGCAGCGTCCTGGTAACGCAACTGATCGAGGTAGTGCTCGCCAAGATTGCTGTAAACGCGAGCTTCATAAGGGCGTTTCCCATAAGTGGAGTAGTATTTGCCGACAGCTTCAGGCCCGCCCAGGTTACTGAAGCTCAGACTGATAACTCGAAACGTGTCGGCGACGCGACGTTCATCTTCCTCCTCGTGTTTCTGATCGAAGTCGTAGCCGACCGACACTTTGTAGTCGAGCAGGGCCATGTACTTATCCAGAGCTTCGTCGTACATGTCCTGCTTGTAGAAGGTCCACCCGAGCTTGTAGAGCGCGAGCTCGTAATACGATGACGCGGTTTTAAGGTTCACGACCGCCGTGTAAGCGTTCTCGGCGTCGCGGTAGCGCCGGCGTGTGAAGAAGTACTCTCCGCGTCTGTACTGCACTTCGTCGTAGTGCTCGGAATGCGGATTCTCGCGGATCAGTTGCTCCATCGTAGCGATGGCATCTTCGGTGCGACCGAGCTCGTCGTAAGCCCTCGCCTTCTGATAGAGAACTTTGTCGCGATGCTCGTAATTCGGGTACTCGGTGAGAATTCGGTCGTAAAGATGGATTGCCTCAAGTGGACCCTTGGGATCTGCATTACCGAGCAACGCGTCATTCGGTGCGACGCCGGCGCTGTTGTTCGTCGGGATCGTGGCTGCGGCGGTGGTGCGTCGCTCGAAATCCTTGTCGGATTCTTTCCGCGATGCACTGGCCACCACTGCGTTGGAATTGGGCCGATTGGTCTGGTCACTCGCAATCGCAGGAGCTGATTTCGGGGCGGCCATTTTCCGGTGCTTGGCATCGCCTACTCGTATCCCGTACTGCTTCTCGATTTCCAAATCTGCGAGGCGCCGCATGGCCTCGGGAGTCATAGCAGTCTTCGGCGTCTCCTCCACGATTTTCCGATATTGCTCTAGAGCCTGATCGAGGCCATTCTCGACGGTCACATCTCTCACATCGGGGGCAACGTTATGCAGGTCTGCCAGGGTTCCCGCGGTATTCTTCTTGGCACGCGCGGCGCAGCCGACCATGAATGCCAGCCCAAGAATCGTTGGAATGGTGAGGAGGTGGAGCCGACGCATCACTTCTCCTCCCCGCCCTGGGCGCGCGCAGCTCGGTCGTAACTAGCGGCGACGCCGTAGCGAGCCTCAGTCTGCTGAGCTACCAGGCGATCTCGGCGGCGTTCAAGCTGGTTGATGGCGACGACCTCGATTATGTGTCCTTGCTGCGCGATTAATTGATCGACGCGTTGCTGTGCGTCGTCGACGCGCTGGTGGAGCTGCGAGATCTGTTTGTCATATCCGACGTAGCTTTGCGTCGCCGCCTGCCTTGTTCTCACAAAAGATTCGTACTGCCGAGTAAGAGCATCGACGTTTGAGTTCAATTCGTTCAGGTGGATGGTGGCTGCAGTCAGCCGGTCGTTGTACTCCGTTTCCAGTTGCCATGTGAGTGTGCCGCGCAGTCGGTCCGCGCGTTGCCGAATCGCGAGCGCTTCGGGATTGTGAGAGTTGACGAGCTTTTTCTCGATGAGTGCGATGCGCTCGATGGCGCTCCGTTCATCTGCGGTCGCCAGATAATCCGGCCGCGGTGCAGTCAGCATCGCGTGGAGACGATTCCTTAGCTGCTTGCGCTGCTCCAAGCGGAGGCGCATCCGCGCATCGAGATTCCGGAACTGTGCGTCTACTTCGGGCAGCAGTGGCGCGTAGTTTTGTTTGCGCAACCGAATGAGATCGGTGAAAGCATCGAGACTGGTCCTCGAGGCGATGAGTCTCGTCTGCAAATCCTTCAGGTCGAGATAGTTGTGCAACGCAGTCTGGAAGTCATGAGAGGCCATCAGCTGCATCAGGTAGTAAGTTTCCGGCGCATCGGGCAAAGTGCGCAGCGTGATGACCCAGTCTGCGTCCTCCCTGGTCTCCTCGCGCATCAGCGCCTTCAGAAAATGACCCTCTCTGATGCTGTTGATCGATGCGTCGACCCTCTGGATCTGATTGGTGAAGAGCTCGAGCGCGGCTCCATACTTCAGCGCTGCACGGCCGTTCAGGTTCAGGCCGGCATAAGCATTCGCGACGGCAAGCATGCCCTCCTGCACTGCGGCGTCCGTCGGTTCACGAGAGGCCAAGATGTTCCACGGAACGAGCGCCCGATCGTAATGCTTGGCTGTGGCCTCTGCCCATCCTGCCCGCAGCAGAGCCTGATTTGAGAACGGACCCTCGAGGCGAACGCGGTCCCATGACTGTCTTGCCCGCTCAAAATTCCCAGATTCGAACAACATGGTGCCGAGTACCAAATTGGACTTGTCGCGGATCGCGAGACCGGCGGGATCCGTGGCGGGCAGTTGGCCGGCTTTGTCGAGCTGCTCGATTGCTTCCTGCGGTCGATTGTCCTGCAACAACGCGATGCCAAGGTTATAGGCGACAAATCCGGCCAGATCCTCGCCGCTCCGCATCTGCTTTAGCACGTTGACAGCTTCGCCCGGCCGGCCCGTTGCAATGAGAATATTTGCGCGCAGGAACTCGACGTCATCGATTATCTGCGGCGGCACCGTACCCTGGATTCGTTGAAGTGCGTGCATCGCCTCGTCAAGCTGACCCTCCTGGAAATTCATACGGGCAAGTCTGAACGCGGCCTCGTTTCGTACCGATTCATCGACCGCACCCTCGAGCACCGCCTTGATAGCGCGACCTGCGCGGAGATGCATGCGATAGTCGAGTTCAAAATCGCCGACCGAGAATTCGGCTTCATTAACGTGGTAGTGCAGTGTGTCGAGTTCGGGCTGATCAAGACCGTGGTACATGCCGAGCTCGGTGTCGAGCCGCTGGATTGCATCGAAGTACTGACCCTGGTAGGCGTGATAGAGTGCCTCGCCGAAATAGAGGTCCCTCAGTTCCGAAGAGGGATTTCCCGTTTTGGAGCGAACGGATGGCGCTGGCTGATCACCAGGCATTCCGCTGCCCGCAGCTGGACAAAAGGAAACTCCCACGGCCAGGCAGAGTCCGATTACCCTGCGTGTTGCTCGCATCGATTACCAGTCTCCAATGGCGACGGAAGCGTTGCCTGAACTCGGTCCCGCCAGCGTCAATCCCACCAGCTTTGGCTTCACTTCTTTGCGAAAGGTAAGGTGTTCTGTTCGGCTGAAGTCTTTGCCATCGTCAAGTTTGCCGTCCACAAGCACCTCGAGCTGGTGATCTCCCGTTGCCACGTTGCCGACGTAGATCCGTTGCACGCCGCCTTTGCGCAGCGCTTCGAGCTCTTTCGCGCTGTAAATGTGTTGGGTGACAAGCTGACCGTCGATCTGGAGTCGCACGCTGTCGAGGCGCATCTGATCGCCCTTAGCTAGCGCAACAAAGATCGCGACCTGCGTCCCCGACGGATAGAGCAGCTTCTCCTCGAGCCTGCTTAGTTCTTGAGAAATGCTGAGAACGTCCGATTTGACCTCTTGCACCTGTTCATCAAGACCTCTCATCTGCTGTTGGTCGGGCGAAGCGGTGTTCTTGTCTCCAGACGCAGCGGCCTTCTTGTCTTCGGAAACGGTTACAGCGTGTAATCCGCCGAGCTCCGCAAATGAAAATGCCAGAACCAGACCGATCACAACCGGTAAACGCGATGTTTGTTTCATCTCCGGATAACTCCCACGAAATCCCAGGACGTTGTTCGGACTTCAATAGTTTGAGCAGACAGGTGGCAGCAGCAATAGTGTTGAGCAGGCAGTCGATGCCAACAAGAGCACGCGGGTGCTGATACCCCGCTAAACGGGTGCTGATACCTTTGTGCGAGGCACGATTCCAATTTGGGACGATCGACTGCTGGCCTCAACCTCCAATGGACATGGCCTTGTGATTCGAAGAGGACTCAAAGCGCGTACCAAATTCGCGTGGGTGAAAGTCTGACACTGACGATGCTTGGTTCCGGGCAATATTTACCTTCCCCCGGCCACCATTGCTGTTCTCTTTCTCTCTAGTCGTAAGTGAGCGCTTAGCACAAAGGTAGCAGCACCCGTCCAGGTGAGGTACCTGCACCCGCGTGCTCTTGTTGCCACCGACGGTCTGCTGAACACTGTTGCTGCCACCATTCGTCTGCTCGACATACGTCGAGAGCCCGCCCACTGTCACAGGAGGAAAAGATGACATTCAAGGAATTATTAGGAAATGTCGGCCTATTTGGAGGCGCGGTGATGTGTTGTCTTATCGCGTTGTCCTTCTTTTCACTGGCCGTAATCATTGAGAAGCACCGACGTTTCCGTCTGGCGATACGCCAGTCGCAGATGTTCAAGCCGGCGTTCAAGAATTTCCTCCGCGGCGGAGAAGCTCAGGAGCTGATCAGTGCCTTGCCTAAGCACGAGAAATCGCACGTGGCACAAATCGTGTCGGCTGGACTACTTGAGTACGACAGCTTGCGTCAGCCGGGGCGCGATTCGAGCGCCTCGCTCGATCTCGTCCAGAGCGTAGTCAGAGACTCCATGTCAGAAATGCTGATCCAGTTGAAATGGGGGCTGGGGTTCCTGGCGACGATTGGTTCGACGGCGCCTTTCATCGGCTTGTTCGGTACCGTAGTGGGAATCATCAACGCTTTCCGGAGCATCGCGGCCACAGGATCCGGCGGAATGAGTGTTGTCTCAGGCGGTATTGCTGAGGCCCTTGTCTCGACAGCATTGGGCATCTTCGTCGCAATCCCGGCCGTTGTCGCATTCAACCACTTTACCGGCAAGATTGAGAATTTCCACGTTGAGATGAACCGAGCATCGTCGCAGCTCGTGAACCGCTTGTTCAAAGTACCGGAGCTCAGGGTAGCGGATATGGATGAGTCGGAGGTGGCGCATGCGGCTCGGTGAACCGGCCCGGATGCAGGCGGCCATCAACATTACGCCGCTGGTCGACGTGGTGCTCGTGCTGCTGATCATCTTCATGGTGATGGCCCCGCAGATGCGCAAGGGCCCAGAGGTCAACCTGCCGAACACGGCAAAGCCGGTCGATCAAGGAGATGAGCGGGGCCGGATCTTGGTCTCCATCGATGACACAGACCAGCTTTGGGTCAACGATCAGCGAGTCGCACGCGACCATTTCGGCGAAGCGCTTCGCGCTGCTGTTGGTAACGAGCAAGAACCCAAAATCGTGGTCCGGGGCGATGCAAAGCTCAACTTCGGACAGGTTCGAGAGGTGATGCTCGCGCTCGATCAGGCAGGCTTTCGTGGAGTAGGACTGATCGCTAAGAAAGCCGGTTCAGAAGGTCGGAGAGACTAACACTCATGCAGATGAATAGAGACGATTCCGATTCGGGTCTGCAGTCCGAGATCAACATTACGCCGCTGGTCGACGTGGTGCTCGTGCTGCTGATCATCTTCATGGTCGTTGTCCCGCTGCTGATGCAGGGCTACAACGTCGACATACCTCGAACCTCCGCACAGCCCGCGGCCGCGCAGGCCGCAGAATCGCGGCTGATTCTGAGCATTGCGCCGAGCGGCTGCCGCATCCTCCAGCCGCCGAAAGGCGAGGGGCTCCCTGCGGACTGTCAAGTTATCCTGGCCAATCAAAAAATTCCCGCAGCCGATTTGCCCGCGCGAGTAGCTCAGATTCTGAGCGCTCAGCCCACGGAAAAGCGTGTGCTGTTCCTGGACGCCGACGACAGATTGAACTACGAGGGTGTTCTGCGCATCATCGACCTCGCGAAGTCGAACGTCGAAGATTTAAAAATCGAATTCATTACCCACTGAAGCTGGCTGCTTGGTGACAACCATGGAAACCGCAAGCAGGAAGTTGAAAAATTCCGGGGCTATATCCACCCGGAGCATGCTGAAGAGCCTGGCGATCCATTCCTTGGTGCTGGCTGTACTGCTGCTCGTGCCGGCGAAGATGCTGCTGCCTAGCAAGCCTCCTAGAAAAGAACTCGACGTAGTCTTCTATCGAGCACCGAAGATTGAGGTCCCTGCGCCCGCCGTGCCGCTTCCTATAGCCAGGGAAAAAGCCTCGGCCTCATCGACGCCGGCGCCTGCGCTATTCCCGAAACCGAACGCCCCGGTCGGTCCGGATAGGCCTTCGGTGCCCGAACTCCCGCCGGGTCCGGACGCTGCTGCGCAGGAAAAGGAGAAGATTGGAAAGGCTGGCATCCTGGCATTTAAAGAGCAGTTTGCGAGCCTCGCCACCGACCAGGTTGCGCCGCGTCTTGGTGCCGATGCGCGCTATGGCGCCGCCGATGATGTGGGCCGATCCTCGTCACATTCCGCGCTGACGACCAATACACCCGGATCGAGCGGCGGCATCAATCTCGCTTCGTTGAACCACAGTGTGGGAGGCGGTGGCGGAGGTGGAGGCGGTGGCATCGGTCATGGCGGCGCAGGCGGCGTTTCAATAGCCCGCGCCACCAGCCCAATCGCCGGGATCGCCGGCGGCGGCGCTGATCGACCGAAGGCGCGCAGCGGACCGGGGCCTGCCCGCACCGATGAAGAAATACAGATCGTATTCGATCGATATAAGGCGGCGTTCTATCGACTGTACAACCGCGAACTTCGAAATAACCCGACGTTGAAAGGGCAGATGGTGCTGCGATTGACAATCGAGCCGGACGGCAGCGTATCGATGTGCGTGCTGCAAAAGAGTGACATGGATGCGCCCGATCTCGCCGCACAAGTTGTGGAACGCGTCAAGACGATCAACTTCGGCGCGAAGGAAGGTGTGCAGGCAGTGACGATCTCGTACCCGATCGATTTCCTGCCCGCCGCGTAATTACGGAGTAAAGCGAATGCAAACTTCAACAGATCAAGAGATAAGGAGTTTTTGATCAGCTAATTTTTCGACGCGATTCTGACAAAGGCAAAGCCATTGAAAGATGGCGGCGCAAAGTCACCGGTCTAATGGGCTCCGGGGGCCCTATGACGGCGGGACCGCCGGAATCCAGTCCACTGCGTGGACTGACTCGGTCCCACCCGCCGACGAATTGATTGCAACGGGGAACGAGGGCACATGACTTCCAGCAGCACAATTCATGTCCGTGCAGGCTACAGCTGGAGCGCAACCCTGCTCGACAAGCTGCGCCTCTCTCTCTGTTTCCGCGCGCGAGTTCCCGAAATGGGCGATGTAAGGCCCTCCTCTTTTACTCATGGTCTGTTCAAAGGAGCACGCGCGATAAAGAGGATTTCACTTATTTTCGGCATCGTCGCTCTGATGATGGGAGCGAACTCTGCCTTTGCCGCGACGCAGACATGCGCCATTATCACCGGCGGCAATGCCGGTGGTGGGAGAGGGGTTAGTCCCACCTATCTCGCTAATCAAGATGGGCGCGCCAATGAGGGCTGCACCATTTTGATCACGCTCAACGCTGACGGCTCTATCACAACAACTTTCCCCAACCCTGCTCCCTCTTACGACAACGGCCTTGACGACAACATGATTGGTGTCGTGAACAACACCAGTAAAACCATCACCGCCTTGCAGCTCAGTAGCGCAACAGTCGACATTTTTGGTCTCGAAGACGACGGAGTTTGTGACAGCCCGCCGGGATGGACTTTTAGCGCTCTTGGACCGAACCCCAATTGCGCAATCGCAACCGATCCGAGCCGTTATGCTCCCGCGGGAATTAACTACACCATCTTTAACGCCAATAGTGGGATCGTCAATTTCGGCAACGGCGGCATTGCACCAGGTGGTAACTCGTTTTTCAGCCTTGAGGGGGCGCACCTCACGAAGATCGTCGCGGTAGTGATCCCGGGGCTGGCAATTACCAAACAAGTCAGCGTAGTCGGTGGCGGCCCTGCGCTGCCGGGCGCACAGCTTGACTACCTGGTGCACGTGACCAATCCCTCGAACAACCCCCCGAATTTCGCAGCGTCCTCGGTCGTAATCACCGACGATCTTAGCAGCGCGGGTGCTGGTCGTCTCACGTTTGTGAATCCACCGGCGCCCACCATGAACGGCTCGACCACAGGCGTCACAATCGCGGGCTCGGTCCTGACTGCGGACTATTCCACATCGAACGGTCTGTTGCAGCCCGGGCAGTCCATTGACATAAGGTTTCGGGCGCAGATTGCTGCTGCAGTTCCTGCCGGAACGACGCTCACGAATACTGCGCTCGTAGCCTGGAACACCCCCAGACAGACGGCGAGCGCGAGCGCCTCGGTTGATATTGCACAAACCTCCCCACCCAATCTTGTACTGACCAAAACGGGACCGGCGGCGATGAACCCCGGACAGCCGGCACAGTTTGGGCTTAACGTCCAAAATACCGGTGTCGGTGACGCATGGAACGCCACTCTTCTTGATCGATTCCCCACCGGAGCCAGCGGCGGCATGTGCAGCACGACACCGCAGGTGATCAGCGCACAGGTTTTTCAAGCCGATGGAGTCACGGCAGTTCCCGGCAAGGGGCCTCTGGTTGCGGGTACCGATTTTTCGATCAGCTACAACCAGCCCACCTGCGAGCTCACGCTAGCCATGCTCACGGCGGCGGCAACGATCAGCCAGAACCAGCGCTTGATCATTAATTACCAAACCCAGCTCGACGCGAACAGCCAGAATGGCGCTGCCCTCAGCAACGTAGCCGGCGCGATCCAGTGGTTCGACAGCAACAGCACTAATGTCAACCGCAGGACATTCACCGGGCCTTTGACGAACGGCACACCCGGCATCCTGGACAATCAGGACGCCCACACTGTCACCGTCGGCGTCCCCGGCCTCGCCATTACCAAGCAAGTCAGCGTGGTGGGTGGCGGCGCGGCGCTGCCTGGCGGGCAGCTTGACTACCTGGTGCACGTAACCAATACATCGACGAGTCCGGCCACTACGGTCGTAATCACCGATGATCTCGGCAGCGCGGGTGCAGGTCGGCTCACCTTTGTGAACCCAGCGCCAACCATCAACGGCTCAACGACCGGCGTCACGGTCGCCGGTTCCGTACTGACCGCGGACTACTCCACATCGAACGGCCCGTTGCAGCCGGGGCAGTCCATCGACGTGCGCTTCCGGGTGCAGATTGCTGCGGGAGTTCCCGCCGGCACAACTCTCACGAACACCGGCACGGTGACTTGGAACACTCCTCAGCAGACTGCGAGCGCGAGCGCCTCGATTGATATTGGCGGAACCTCAACTCCCAATCTGGTACTGACCAAAACGGGACCCGCGACGATGACTGTCGGGCAGTTGGGACAGTTTGGTCTTAACGTTCAGAATACCGGCGTCAGTGACGCATGGAACACCACGATCCTTGATCGGCTCCCCACCGGCGCCAGTGGCGGCATGTGCAGCACGACACCGCAAGTGGTCAGCGCACAGGTGTTTCAAGCGGACGGAGTCACGGCGGTTGCGGGCAAGGGGCCTCTGGTTGCAGGCACCGATTTTTCGATCAGTTACAGCAAACCCACCTGCGAGCTCACGCTAGCCATGCTCACCGCGGCGGCCACGATCAGCCAGAACCAGCGTTTGATTATCAATTACCAAACCCAACTAGATGCGAGCAGTCAAAATGGCGCAACCCTCACCAACGTCGCTGGCGCCACCCAGTGGTTCGACGGCGATCCCACTATCCCCACCCGCCAAAGCTTCACCCACACGCTGACCGATGGCACGCCAGGCCTCCTCGATTTCCAGGACGCCCACACTGTCACGGTAGGAGTGCCCGGCCTCTCGATTACGAAGCAAGTCAGCGTGGTGGGCGGCGGTGCGGCACAGTCGGGCGGGCAGCTGGACTACCTGGTGCATGTGACCAATGGTTCCGCGAGCCCAGCCACCACAGTCGTAATCACCGACGATCTCAACAGCGCAGGTGCAGGGCGCCTCACGTTTGTGAACCCTCCGGCACCGACGATGAACGGCTCAACTACAGGCGTCACGATAGTTGGCTCTGTACTGACTGCGGACTATTCCACTTCGAACGGTCCGTTGCAGCCTGGCCAGTCCATTGACATAAAGTTCCGAGTTCAAATTGCCGCAGGTCTTGCGGCCGGCACGACGCTCACGAACACGGGCACGGTGACTTGGAACAGTCCTCAGCAGACTGCGAGCGCGAGCGCTTCGATTGATGTCGGCGGAGTTCCCGGTTCGGGACTGTTGAACGGCACTGTGTGGCATGACGCCAACTTCAACAAGACCGTCGACGCTGGCGAGCCGCTACTGCAGGGATGGACAGTTGGGTTGTATCTCAGCGGAGTGCTGTTGCAGTCCGTCGCCACGGACGTGAACGGTGTCTACCATTTCACTGGCATCACGCCGACGAGTGGAACAGATCGGTACGAATTGCGGTTCACGGCACCCGGCGCGGGCCCAAACACCGCCAAGCTCGGCAAAGCCGACTCTGCCTTCACCAACAATCTGCAGCAGATCACCGACATCGTTGTGTCGTCTGGCAGCAACCTGCAGAACCTCAATCTGCCGATCACGCCAAACGGCGTCGTCTACAACTCATCCGCGCGTGTACCGGTTCTCGGGGCGACACTCACCTTGCAGGATGCGCGCAGTGGGTCGCCACTGCCGGCAGCGTGCTTCGACGATCCCGTCCAGCAAGGGCAGGTCACACTCGCAAGCGGCTACTACAAGTTCGACATCAACTTCAGCGACCCGGCTTGTCCGAGCGGTGGTGATTACCTCATTGCAGTAACGGCGCCGCCCGGAGCAACTTACGTTGCGGGCTATTCGCAGATCATCCCGCCGAGCTCGAACGCTTCGACGGCAGCGTTCTCGGTTCCAACGTGTCCAGGCAGCGTCAACGATGCCATTCCGGGAACGACCCTGTTTTGCGAGGCTCAGCCTTCGGAGTTCCCGCCGGCTGCATCTGTAGCACCGCGCAGCGCGGGCACAGCCTATTACGCCCGCTTGCGGCTGGACGGCAGCCGGATACCCGGCACGAGCCAGATATACAACAACCACATCCCGCTCGATCCGCAGCTCGCTGGCTCTCTCGCGATTTCCAAAACGACACCGCTGCTCAACGTGACGCGCGGCCAGCAGGTTCCGTACGTGATCACCGTAAACAACGCTGCCGAGACGCTCATCACGGGCGTGAGCATCGTGGACGACATGCCGGCGGGATTTAGATACGTCCCGCATTCTGCGCTTCTCGACGGCGTGCAGACCGAGCCGTCAATCGTTGGCAATGAACTTCGCTGGAACGGCGTCACCATCGCGGGCACCCAGGCACGCACCTTGAAACTACTGCTCACAATCGGCGCCGGCGTCACCGAGAGCGAATACGTGAACCGCGCGCAGGCCCTGAACACAGTAAACGGAACCCCCATGTCGGGTGTAGCAACCGCTACCGTGCGCGTCACGGCCGATTCCACGTTCGATTGCACCGACGTGACCGGCAAGGTCTTCAACGACGCCAACCGCAACGGGATTCAGGACGAGGGTGAAAAAGGTTTGACGGGCGTGCGTGTGGTAACGCCGACCGGGCTGGAAGCAACGACGGATCAGTACGGGCGATACCACATTACATGCGCGATCACGCCCTATGACAGCCGCGGCAGCAATTTCGTGATGAAGCTCGACGACCGCACATTACCCAGCGGTTACCGATTGACGACCAATCAGGTGCAGATCAAGCGCGCCACACGCGGCAAAGCATTGCAGTTGAATTTCGGCGCGTCGATTTACCGGGTGGTCGGAATTGATCTCTCCGATGCCGTGTTCGAGCCGGGTACGACTGAAATCCGTCTCCAGTGGCGGCCGCGCCTGAACACACTCCTTGAAGAACTGCGCAAGTCGCCATCGATTCTGCGCCTGTCCTACATCGCAGACACAGAGGATGCGGCACTGGTTGACCGGCGCATGGAAGCGATCAAGCGTCAGTTGACCAAGGATGCAGCGGGTGACAGTCAGACGCTCACCATCGAGCCTGAAGTCTTCTGGCGTCTTGGTGGCCCGCCCAAACGGACCAACGTGTCCGTGCCGGGGAGCAGGTGAACCGCATGAGCAAACAGCATCGCTTATCGCTGATTGTCGGATTCCTGGTATTGACCGCCTGCGCGGGTACTGCTCAGGTCCGCACTGTCACGCCCGGCGAACCGGTCGAGCGGCATCTGTCCCCCGACCAGAAGCCGAAGGAATGGTCGTTGAACTCCGATGGGGGCGATCACACGAAGGCCATAAAGGTGTGCCGCGTGGAGACCGTCTGCAAGATGCGATTCAAGGACGGCGTCACACCGCGAATGCGCGTCAAGAATCTCGTTGCACCACTGCACTATGACACAGAGAACATTCCCATTTCGGAAACGTTCATTACGCAGGTAAGGCAAGCGCTCGACACTCTGCAAGATAAGCATAATGTGACAGTCCGGTTCATCGGTTACACAGACAACGGACAGCTGAATGAGCGCGACCAGCGCATTTATGGAGACCAACTGTCGTTCTCGAAAGCGCGGGCTCACCGCGTCGCGCTGGCTATGCAGCAGGCGTTAGGATTGCCCGCGTCCGCGATCGAAAGCGAGGGGCGCGGCGCCTCACAACCGATTGCCCCTAACGCAACCGAGCAGGGACGGACGTTGAATCGTCGCGTCGAAGTGGAATTCTGGTACGACGATGCTCTCCAGGAGTTGCCGGAGGAGCCGCAACTCTGCCCCGGCGACGTTCAGGAAATAAAGACCAAAGTTTACGATCCGCCATGGGGAAGCATTCCGACGCTCGAGCTTGAGAACGGCCAGCCAATCATTCCGCCTGGTTACGCCGCGGCCCTGCATCGCGCGCTAACGGACATCGCGGGCCGGACCAACGCCCGACTGAGGTTTATTGGTTACACGAAGGACGAGCGCCTCGACCGCCGAACCGCGTCCGTCTATGGCGATGACATTGGCCTTTCCGCAGTGCGAGCGCAGCGCGCCATGGACATCGTGATGAAGGATCCGATTTTGTCGGGTGCTCGGGCTGAACACGAGGGACGCGGCTATGTCCAATCCGACGACGTTGTGAACACCGGCTTCACCGAGGGACAGGAGTCGTTCGTGCGCGTGCAAGTCGTGTATGACGAGCCGGTACCGTTGGACAATTACGAAGGCGTTGACGTCACGCGTCTCAACCAGGAGATCAGTCCAAAGAGTCCCTACGAGCTTAACGTGATGCACATCACCGTCGACGGCAAGCCGATCGACGACAAAGACCGCAGCTCTTCCGACATTCAGCGCTGCACGGACGTCGCGCTCGACAATGCCAACATTCAGTTCCATTTTGACAATCTCGAATCGCGGCCGCGACTTGCTGTCGCCGCACATCCCGTGGCTGTGGCCGTAAGCAACGTGGACAACGTTCCCGTGGCATCGCCCGTACATTTCCGCATGTACAACAACTATTCGGCCTTTATCGCGCGTGCTGAAATCCGAGTATTCGAGCAGGAACAGTCATTGCAGACAACACCGCTTGAAATCATCGCAATCGACGACTCGGGATTCGCGGAATGGCAGCCGGCGATAAAAACTCTTGCAGGAGGCGCACGGGAACTCAAGTACCTGCTGCGCGCCTACGACTCGAAAGGCAATTTCGACGAAACGGATGCGCGTCCACTGTGGTTATACCGAGAGAGGTTGCCGGCGGATGCTACGACATCCGATGCGACGTGGCAGCACGAGCTGCTGGCTGCATACGGAGAGAACCAACTGGTGCGCCATCACATTCCGCTCGGCAGCGGTACGGTGAAGGTGCAGGGAAGCGGCGTACCGGCGGACCATAAAGTATGGCTTGCCGGCCATCCCGTTCCGGTCGATCCGCAAGGCAAGTTCGCGGCGGAGGAAATCCTTCCGGCCGGCACGCACACGGTCGAAGTTGCGGTGCTCGATGATGGCGGCAACGGCTCGCTGTATCTTCGCGATCTGGAGTTCAAGCGCAGAGACATCTTCTATGTAGGCGTCGCCGACCTCACGGTTTCCCCGAACAGCGGGTCGGCAAATCCTCTGCAGGGACAGAACGCCCTGCAGCCTGACGATTCGAAGTTTGATGGCCGACTGGCATTCTTCGTGAATGGCAAAGTCAGTGATCGCTGGCATTTGACCGCTAGCGCAGATACGCGCGAAGGACCAGTGAAAGGCCTGTTCAGCAAC
This sequence comes from Terriglobales bacterium, assembly GCA_035764005.1. NCBI lineage: Bacteria > Pseudomonadati > Acidobacteriota > Terriglobia > Terriglobales > Terriglobales bacterium. The sequence goes on along the minus strand of DASTZZ010000125.1, from coordinate 96,613 downwards.
TTCCTCGACAAATCGCCCGATTCGCTATTTCGACGTATCGATCCCGATTACTACTATCCGACGTTCGGTGACAACGGTGTGGTGAAGGAAATGGCACCGACGTTGGGTAAGTTCTTCGTCAAGGCAAGCCATGGCGAGAGCTACGCGATGTGGGGGAACTTCAGCGCTGGTTATCAGGGCAACGAGATCGCTCAAGTCGACCGCGGCCTGTATGGAGCGAACGGACACTATGTATCCGAATCCACGACGAGGTTCGGCGAGCGACGGATCAACATCGACGGATTCGCTGCCGAACCGGGAACGCTCCCGAGCTACGAGGAACTGCGAGGAACCGGAGGGTCGCTCTACTTCCTGCACCATCAGGACATCCTGACTGGCTCCGAGCGGATACGCATCGAGATCCGCGACAAGGATTCGCGCATCGTCACAGGAGTAGTGAACCTGCGTCCCACCGTGGACTACGACATCGACTACCTGCAAGGTCGCCTGCTGCTTACTGAGCCGCTCTCGTCGACTGCTAACGACGACCTGCTGGTGCGCAGCAGCGGATTGAGCGGTGGCGAGGCGTATCTAGTGGTGCAGTATGAGTACACTCCAGGCTTGGACAAACTGGATGCACTCGCTACAGGCGGCCAGGGCCATTACTGGTTGAACGACCATATTGGGTTCGGTCTGACTGGCAACCAGAATAAAGATGGCGATACCAACAGCAACCTCGCCGCAGGCGACCTGACTTTGCGGATGAGCGCCAATTCATGGCTCAAGATGCAAACGGGGCGGAGTGAGGGTCTGGTCTCGGGGTTGCAACAGTCCAATGATGGTGGATTCGGGTTCCAAAGCCCTACCGACGCCTCCACGACCAACGCCGCTGCGGGTGCTTACCGCGCCGACCTCAGTCTCGGCATCGGCGACTTCTTGAAGGGTCGCGATGGCCGCTTCACCTTCTACACGCAACACCTCGACGCGGGTTATTCGGCTCCTGGGCAAGCGACATTCAAAAATACCGAACAATACGGCGGCACATTGAAGATGCCGGTGACTAACCGCTTGAGCCTCACGGCCAAAGGCGATCAGAGGACCGAGGACCAAGGGCTCGAGACTCGCGCGGTCGAATTGGACATGGGCTTTAAGCTGACCGACCGGTGGAGCTTCAGCTCTGGAGTGCGCGACGATCTGCGCAAGGATCGCTCGCCGCTAGTGCCACTGACCCAAGAACAAGGTGAGCGCACCGACGCTGTCGCGCAAGTGAAGTTCGATCCGGGCGGGGTTTGGCGTGCGTATGGCTTCGTCCAAGACACGGTCGCGGCAAACGGGAACCGACTCGACAACCGTCGCATCGGCGCCGGGGGCTCTTATCGGCTGACGGAACGCTTCAAGATCGACGGGGAAGCTTCCAATGGAGATCTTGGGCTAGGTGGAAAAATCGGCACCAGCTTCCTGTATTCCGACCGGACTAATCTTTACCTGAACTATTCGCTTGAAAACGAGCGGGCCGACAATGGCCAGGAAGTCCGCCAAGGCAGCTTAATTTACGGAGAGAAGAGACGGCTCTCTGATAGCTCGAGCGTCTACGTCGAGGAGCGATACCAGGATGGCGGATCGATGAGCGGTCTCACGCACGCCACCGGAATCAATCTCGTAACGAAAGAGCGTTGGAATTTCGGAGGCAGCGCGGAATTCGGAAAGCTTCGCGACGCGCAGACCGCCGCCGCAACTAATCGCAAGGCGGCTGGAATCCATATGGGCTATGGCCGCGAAAAGATTCAGTTCTCGAGTGCCGTCGAGTATCGTCGTGACGATGCGGAACAACTCGACCTTACACACACAATAAGAAACTTGTTGCTGTTCCGTAACAACTTCAAACTTCAACTCACGCCCGACTGGCGAATGCTTGGCAAGCTGGACTATTCGATCAGTGATAGCTCTCTCGGCGAATTCTTTGGAGGCGGCTACACCGAGGCCGTGATCGGTTACGCGTATCGTCCTGTGCTGCATGATCGGTTGAGCGCGTTGGCCAAATATACGTACTTCTATAACGTACCAACCACGGACCAGATCACGGCGCAGAATACCTCGGCCGAGTTCCTTCAGAAGAGCTACATCGGATCTCTCGATGTGACCTACGACCTCACCTCCAAATGGTCAATCGGCGGCAAGTACGCCAACCGCATCGGAGAGGTGAGCCTTGATCGTACGCAGCCGCAGTTCTTCGAGAGTCCCGCGCATCTCGGCGTGTTGCGCCTAGACTGGCAGTTCATCACAGGCTGGGAGAGCATGGCCGAGGTGCGAATGCTCGACCTTCCCGATATCACTCAAACGCGCAGCGGCGCGCTGGCAGCGATCTATCGTTACCTCGGCAAGAACCTAAAGGTCGGCGCAGGCTACAACTTCACCGACTTCTCCGACGACCTAACCGACCTGAAGTACAACCACAGAGGCGTCTTTTTCAATTTCATCGCGACCAGGTGAGGCGTGCGGGGCCTCTCCGAAGCGGTGGTGGCAATCCTGAAATCAAGAGCTGCCAAACCGTAACCTGTTCTCGGTTTTCGGTGTCTATTCCATCGCAGTGGAACCGAGCGTCTGCGATTTATTCGCGCAAGCCGGATGAACTCAGGCGTTCTTCTCTGCAATTAGCTCCCTACCGGAGCTAACTGTGTCCTTCGGGAGACTGCGATGGACTATGCCCATTCTTGCACCCGTTCCCCGCGATTTTGGTTTCTATTCTGCGCCATGCTGGTAGCAATAGCTGCCACAACGCCAACAACGCGCATTTTCCAGGCAAGAGCGAACGACGCATTGCCAGTTGCGACTTACACGCACGGAATACTACACATGACCATCCCCTACGACGCCGACCATCCCGGCGCCGGAGAGCTCACAGTCGAGGTGCTCGACCCCGAAGACCATGTCTTGGGTGAGGCAAAGCAGAGCGAAATAGTCGCGCGCTCGCGCGGAAGCTGGCGACAGGAGATCAAATTAGCAAAGCCGCTCGCCATCGATGAACTCGTCTGGGAGCGCGTACGCTACCGCTTCGAATACGGCGACGGCAAGCATGCGGCAATTGAAGGCACTGAATCCATTTCGCACATAATACGCACGCCTGTGATCCATATTCTTGGGCAGCAGTCCTATCTCGCGGGTGGCGAGGCTGCCGTGCGCGTCATCGTTACCGACACGAAGAACGAAATCATTCCCGGACGCGGATCGGTACAGATCGAGCTGCTCAAGCCGAATGCAAAATCCACAACACTAATAATGCAGGACGGCCCTGAACGTGAGTCGCAAGACTCGCGTCTATTGTTCACCGGCCGTCTGAATCACCGTGGCACAACGGAAGCTCAGTTCCGTTTCCCTGCGGGCCTGACCGGCAGTTATCAACTGAGATATTTGGTCGACACCTCAATTGGCTCGTCGGAACTTACTCAGAATGTTCGGCTGGATGAGAAAGCGTCAATCCTGCTGACTACCGAAAAGCCCATCTATCAGCCCGGGCAGACCATTCACATGCGCATTCTGGCGCTGGACCGCTCGAATCACGATGCGGTCGCGAGCCGAAAGCTCACCTTCGAAGTGGAAGACTCACGCGGTAATAAAGTTTTTAAGAGAGCAACGCAGACCGACAAATTCGGAGTCGCGTCCGCGGAATTTTCTCTGGCCGATGAGGTGAATCTCGGCACGTATCATGTGCGCGCGTTGATGGGAGAAGCTGACGCGCCAACGAACTCAGCAGAAATCGCTTTGAATGTCGAGCGTTATGTTTTGCCGAAGTTCAAGGTGGCGGTCGAGTTTGCGGACAAAGACAACAAGGCGAAGCACGGATACCGTCCGGGCGATCACGTAGTAGGCACGGTTCATGCCAACTACTTTTTCGGCAAGCCGGTTGACGACGCCGAGATCGAAGTCAAAGCATCATCGATGGATGTCGCCATCTACGATGTCGGTTCAAGCACAGGGAAAACCGATACCGAGGGCACGTATCGGTTCGATCTCAAATTGCCCATGTACTTCGCCGGACGTGCGTTCGACCATGGCGCTGCGCGCGTTCTGATCGAGGCCACGGTTAAGGATTCCGCCGGCCATTCGGAAACGCGCGGCGAGCCCATTACCGTGAGTGATTCGCCAATCGTTGTCACCGCAGTTCCGGAAGGCGGGACGTTGATTCCCAATCTGGAAAACCAAATATTCATTCTGACCTCATATGCTGACGGAAAGCCTGCAAAAACGAATCTCACCATCCATCTGGATGGGGGCGGCGACGAGCGGGTGACTAGCGACGAAGGCGGAGTCGCCGTCGTCCGAATGCATGCCAAATCCGGAACGCAGACGCTGAAAGTTGATGCCGCTGATACCCAAGGCAATCAAGCATCTACCGACGTAAAGCTCGAAGCCCGCACCGGTGATGAACAGATTCTGCTGCGCACCGAACGCGCGATTTATCGTGCCGGCGATCGCATTCAACTGAAGGTTCTGTCCACGAAGGAACGGGGAACCGCATACATCGATGTGGTGAAAGAAGGCCAGACCGTCCTGACGCGAGACGTGGACCTCGTGAATGGACAAGCTGAGCTGTCGCTGGCGGCCACGCCCGATCTTGCAGGCACGGTGGACGTCAATGCGTACCTGTTTGGCCGCGATGCGCGACCCGTAAGTGATCATCGCCTGGTCTTCGTACAGCCAGCCGACGAGTTAAAGATCCAGGCGTCCACCGACGGCGCGGTATACAGACCCGGCGACGAAGCCAGAGTTCACCTGCGGGTTACAAATTCGCATGGAGATGGCGTCAGTGCCGCTTTGGGATTGCAGGTCGTCGACGAGGCCGTCTTCGCGTTGGCGGAAAAGCAGCCTGGATTCGCCAAGGTCTTCTTCTATCTCGAACAGGAAGTGATGAAGCCTCGCTATGAGATCCACTCCGTCGGAATGCAGGAGATCGTCGAGCCTGCCGAGGAATCAAAGCTCGAGCAGAAAGATCGTGCGGCGCGTGCTCTGTTCTCGGCGACTGAGCTGCTGGACGGAAATAAGTTCGAAACGGAGTTTGGTCGCACTGTGCCGATGACGAAGTATCCCGAGTATTTCAGCCGTTATCAGGCAGCGTTTCGAACGCAGGTGGAACAGCTGGCGAGTCGTCTGACTGCTGAGGCAAAGGCGGAGCAGACCTCCGACCTGGCAAAAGTCTTCGAGAAATTGAAGCAAGCACAGGTGCGGGAAGTGCACGATTCATGGGGAAACGAACTTCGTTTGGAGCGAGCAAGCTGGTTTGGTGGCAAGGGTCACTATCTTGTGCGCAGTCCCGGTGGCGACCGGCAGTTTTATTCTGCCGATGATATGGCGGCTTACCTTGAGATTCGCCGTGGAATTGTCGCCGGACCTCCCGATCCGAATCACATTGAATTGAAGATGGAGCACGACCGCGGGCCGTTCAACGGTCGTGCCGAGATTGCGGGAACAGTAATCGATCCCAGCGGAGCGGTGGTTCCCGGCGCGAGTGTTGAGGTACGCACCGTGGGCAGCGGCAGAAAGCGCATAGCTCACGCCAACAATGCGGGACAGTTCAGTCTTCCCGCGCTGCCTCCCGGCGAATATACGGTTCAGATCATCTCGCCGGATTTCCAAAGCGCCCAGATGCAGGGAATCGCTCTTCAAGCTCGAGACCGGGCGGTGCTTTCGGTCACTCTGCAGATTGGTGAGTCGACAGAGACCGTTGAAGTCACTGCCGCCGCCCCGGCTGGGATTGCGGGAGGAGTCATGGGCGGAATTGTCGGTGCAGTGGTACCCGGCCGTCAGTTCGACAGAATGGAGGAATTTGCCCAGCTGCGAAGAGCTCCAGCCGCTCCTTTACCGGTGATGGCGAAAAATAGTGCCGTACTCGTAAGCGCAGCTAATAAGACCGATGGCTCACCAGCAGTACATGTACGGTCCTACTTTCCGGAAGCGCTTTATATCAATCCCGAGATCATTACCGACAAAAACGGACGCGCCAGCATCTCGATTCCACTCGCTGATTCGATTACCACGTGGCGCATGGCCATGTTGGCCTCTACGGTGCGCGGAGCGCTGGGGAGCGCAACCTCGAGCGTAAAAGTCTTTCAGGACTTCTTCGTCGATCTCGACATGCCGGTCACGCTCACGCAAGGGGATCGAGTTTCGATTCCCGTTGCGGTGTACAACTATTCGCCTGCGAAAGGCGAGGTCGACCTCCAGTTACACGAGGACAAATGGTTCGCGCTCGTTGACGATGTCTCTGAGAAGAGCGTGTCTGTGGATTCTGCTCGTGTGGGTGGATCGCAGTTCACTCTGGAAGCCAGGCACATCGGCAAATTCAAGCTGATGCTGACGGCGAACATGAAAGGCGATGCGGCTCGCGCCGACGTTGTGGTTCGCGAGATCGAAGTCGTGCCCAATGGCCGCGAGCAGAGCGTTGTGTTCAACGGGCGTCTTGAGAACCAGATCGAGCACGAGGTCAGTTTCCCCCAAACCTCCATTCCTGAAGCGAGCAAGATCTTCGTCCGGCTCTATCCCGGGCCGCTGAGTCAGGTGGTCGAAGGCATGGATAGTCTGCTGCGTATGCCTTATGGCTGTTTCGAGCAAACTTCTTCAACCACGTATCCCAACGTTCTCGCTCTCGATTACATGAAACGCACAAAGAAGCTCACTCCTGAAGTCCACGCGAAAGCCGAAGGATTCATCGCCAACGGCTACCAGCGGCTGCTGACCTTCGAAGTGCCGGGCGGCGGGTTTTCCTGGTTTGGGAACGCTCCGGCCAACAAGGTCCTGACGTCGTATGGGCTGATGGAGTTCTACGACATGTCGAAGGTCCATGACGTGGATCCCAAACTGATCCAGCGCACGCAACAATGGCTCGCATCGCAGCAGCAGTCGGATGGAAGTTGGAAGCCGGACGCTGGCGGCATTAGCGAGGGTGCAATCAATCGTTACACGAAAGACGTCGAGAGGATCACCGCTTACATCGCCTGGTCTCTCGAAAATACAGGCTATCAGGGACCTGAAGTGGAAAAAGCGAGGCGCTTTGTTGAGGACCACATGGACGGCAAGATGGATGCGTACACTCTGGCCGTGATCGCAAACTTCGCGGTCGATTATCAGAAAGACCTAAATTTCACACGCCAGGCCATGCAGCTTCTGCTCGATGCTCGCACCGAAAAAGACGACCAGGCTTGGTGGAGCGCAGAAGAGACCAGCGTCTATGCAACCGGCGCCAGCGCAGCGGTCGAGACCACGGGCCTCGCCGTTCAAGCACTTCTCAAATGGGGAGAGGCATCGGAGACCACACGTAAAGCCCTTAGTTACATCGCCGCAAAGAAAGATGCCGCCGGTACCTGGGGCACGACGCAGGCTACGATCATGGCATTGCGTGCGCTGCTCCTCAGTACCGAAAAGGGAGCGGCTAACGTTCGCGGCACGGTCGAGGTGCTCCTCAACGGCAAATCCGTTGAGAAGCTCGACTTGACTCCTCAGAACAATGATCTGCTCCACCAGTTTGTCTTTAGGAACATCGACGAGAAGAGTCCCAATTCGGTACAAATCCACTTCAATGGAAAAGGAGGCCTGGCCTATCAGGTGGTTGGAAGCTATTTTCTGCCTTGGGAGGAGAAGCCGATGAACGAAGCCATGTCGATCGACGTGGCGTATGACCGAACCCATCTCGCCCAGAACGATATCGCAACCGCTACCGCGACCATCAGGAACAATCTTCCCAAAAACGCGAATATGGTGATGGTCGATCTCGGCATCGCCCCAGGATTCGACCTGCTCAGTGAAGACTTGCAGGCGTATCAGGAGAAGAGTAAGGGACTCAAGAGCGGACGGCTGGAGAAGTTCAGTCTCACATCGACTCAAGCTATCCTGTATTTCGATTCCTTCGCTCCCGGCGAGACAGTCAAGCTGCGCTTCCGCCTGCGAGCGAAATATCCGATCCGCGCTCGCACCTCCCGATCGCGGGTGTATGAGTACTACGATCCGCACGTAAGCGCGGTAGCGCGTCCCGTACAGTTGGAAGTTCGAAAGTCGTGAAGGTCCAGGTCAAAATGAAGCAGTAAGCCTCGGCCCAACGCTTTTGCCGAAATAGCGGATCAGGCGAAAGAAGAAAGTAGTTGTGTTGAGCAAAATCGCCGCACAACAAACGTACAATGAATCCGGCATTGCAGGGCGTTTGCGCAATCTGGATATTGTGCGTTCCAGCGAAAATCAATAGTGTGCCTGTTTTCAGCTGACCTGGAGCCCGATCCCGACTAGCTCCACCATTGAAACAATCGCTTATCATCCAGCTCGGTGCTTGGGATCTAAATCTTCATTTCCATAAACACGTTGGCTCGAGCATATGGCGACGGAATTACATGGTCAGGCGATACGTGTTCGAAGCCCACCGACTCGTAGAGGTGAATCGCATTTGCCAGCTTGCGATTGGTTTCGAGGTATAAGCGCGAGGCACCCAGTTTTCTTGCTTCGGTAATTGCATACTCGAGCAGCTTGCGGCCAATTCCTTTTCCGCGCAAATCTTCGGAAACCGCCATCTTGGCGAGCTCAAATCCTTCCGGCTCCATTGGCAGCAAGGCGCAGCATCCCACGGCCACTTCGCCGGCGATTGCCATGAATGTGTGGCCGCCCAAGCAAAGGATATTGTGAACCGGATCGTTCAAAACCTTACGATCGGCTTCCTCAATGACGAAGTATTTGGCAATCCACGCCTCGTTCAATGCGCGGAATGCGACCTCGTCACCTGGTTGAAATGGCCGGATTACAACTTCAGACAAACCAGCGATTTGATCGCCATAGGTCACAGGTAAACTCGAACGGCTACGCTGTACTGATGTTTCCATATCAGGAAATCTATCTGTGGGTGATTCATATGTCCAATATCTTGTTAATTGGAATCAATACATATTGCATATTATTAGAAGTGACGTCGCTCCTCAAAGGAAAGAGCGAATCTCATGCCCGACATTGAACTTCGTCATCTTCGTTATTTCGTGGCGGTAGCCGAGGAACTGCATTTCGGCCGGGCAGCGGAACGTCTTCACCTGGCCCAACCTCCGCTGTCGCAGCAGATTCGCAAACTTGAAGAGATCGTCGGACATCCGCTTTTTACCAGAACATCACGCGCAGTAAAGTTGACGAGCGCAGGTGAGAGCTTCTTTAATCAGGCACGCCGAACTCTTCGTAAGGTTGAGGATGATTTGGAAGAGGCCCGCAGCATCGGGCGCGGAGAAGTTGGGTTCCTGAGAGTCGGTTTCATCGGATCGAGCATGCTCACGCGATTGCCGGCGATGCTTGGCCGCTATCGCGCGCAGTTTCCCAAAGTGAACCTGCAGTTGCGCGAGTTCCACACCTCAGGCGTAATTGAAGGATTGCTCGAAAGCACTCTCGACGTTGGCTTTCTCCGCGACAGCGGGCCGGTCGAAGGCCTTGAAATCGAACCATTGTTTTCCGAACCGTTCATTGCAGTCGTTCCCAGCAGGCATCCACTGGCTCGACGCAAGACTCTTAGCGGCGCCGAGCTGCACGATGAACCTTTTGTGTTCTTCAGTCCGCTGGCAAGTCAGCGCGCCTACAAAAAAACCGTTTCTATCTGCGAGGCTCACGGTTACCGTCCGCGCGTTGTTCAGGAAGCGCCACAATGGCTGACGATCTTGCGTCTGGTCGGCGCCGGCCTGGGAGTGACCATTGCTCCAGCTTGCGTCCAGCGCATCGCCACGCCCGACGTGTCATGCAAGCGGCTGACGTTCTCATCTGCCCGGAATCGCGTCTGCAGCGATATCGAACTCGCGTTTCGAGTAGACGACAACCGAGCCATCCTTCAGACCTTCTGCGCTCTGGCGCGAAGCAAGCTAGCGCAGCGCTCGCTACACTAGCTTGTTCAAGGATGCGGGTGAGTACCTCTGGGACTTGGCCTGGCTATTTGAACAACTCCCGCCTTGCCGCGTTTGAAATCGCCACCACCGCGGGATGCTGCAGCTTGCGTTCTGCGGAGATGGCATAGAACTGCATTTGGACTTTGTCTGTATGTCCGATCTTTGCCAGTCCTCTCAGTTTGTCTGGCTGCTTTTCGAAAACGGAAGGCATAGGAAAGATCGCGCTTCCAGTTTCGCCGAAGGCGCGCAGCAGAGCGTAGTCTTCGAATTCACCAACGATCATGGGATGGAGGCTCTCGGTCTCAAACCACAGATCCAGGTTTCGACGAAGAGCCGTATTGTCTGTGGGCAGAAACATCGGAGATCCATCCAGGCTCTTAGGAAAGTTTTTGCGAAACCTTTGCGCCAGCTTGGGATTTGCGACGAAGATCACACCGCACTCGCCGAGCAGGTGACTGTAGGCTCTGATGCTCAAGCTAGGATCGACCGGCGAATCTGAAAGTACGAGATCGAGTTCATGAGTCGCGAGCCGCGCCAGAAGATTGTCCGATGCAGCCTCGCGGCAGACCACGCGAACGTTTTCTTCGAGATGCAGCGCCGGTTCGATCAGCAGTTGCGCAATGACCTTTGGCATCACGTCGACGATGCCAATATCGAGGCGCAGCGGCCTGCCTACCGGGCGATTCTTCACTACGTCCAGCAACTCGCGGCCAAGCGAGAAAATGTCGTCGGCGTAGCTGAACACCGTCCTGCCGGTCTCGGTTAACACAAGCCGCCTGCCCGATCGCTCGAGCAGACGCTCTCCCAGCTGATCTTCAAGAATCTTCAGCTGCGTGCTGATCGCGGGAGGTGAGATTCGCAGCTCGGCCGCGGCTTTGTGGATGCTGCCTGCGCGCACGACCGTCCAGAAGTAAAGCAGGTGATGATAGTTCAGCCATTCCATTTGCCGCGTTCCTGTTTTAGCACAAGCCGCGAAGCCGCGCGAGATGTCGACACTATTCGCGTTGCGACCTGGATATTCAGGTGGCGAGTCCAAAGCACAATTTGTTGCAGTGACCTCTTACGGTGAGACAAGTGAGAAGTTCCCGCGTTGCCGTTGTCAATAGAAACACGAGCGTGCGGGTGATCTGTGCCACGTTTAGCACTCTCGTCAAGAAGTGGAAAATGTTGAGCTGCGAGTGGCGCGGGGGATTGAGTCTGTATATCTTCGCCGAATCTCGGAGTAAGATCAGCACCTCCGCATGTGTCTGATTTGGCTGAGAACTTGCACCCACGGTATTCGCCAGCCGTACGATTGCGGAGCAAATGATCGTTGCGATGCTCATTGCGACGTTTACTAAGCTTCGCCGCAATTCGACTCCTGCTGACTGCGAGGGGGCATAACGATGCTACGCTCCAGAGCCACAGTACCAGAAGGTTTCCTACGCGTACGACGCTACTGCCCCCACGTTGCGCTCACGACGATCTTTGATAGCTCGCTCCAGGTATCCGCTTTCCGTGAACGCCTGCAGCGGGTCTTGAGGTAGCCGGCGCGCCTGTCGCCACTCACGGACAAGCGGACGAACGTCCTGCCAAAACGCGCTTCGAAAACATTCCTCAGCTTCTATCAACGAGCAGGGATCCTGCAGATCGGCCAAGTGATCATGATCAACCAGAGCCGCTCTCGCATACAGCTCTTGTGCGACGCACACCGTTTGAATCATGGCCTCGATCTTGCCTTTCAAATTGTGGCTTTGATCGATCATGAAGGCAACATCAGGAGGCGTTCCGGTTTCCCATTCTTGAACCAGAAGCTCGTGAAATATGCGAAAGACCTGGTATGGATCGATGGAGCCTAGAGTCAGGTCGTCATCGGCGTAGCGGCGATCATTGAAATGGAATCCGCCCAGCATATCCTGGTGTAGTAGCCAGGCAACGATCTGCTCGATGTTTTGTGATTGATAGTGATGCCCAGTATCGACAAGAACAAAGGCTTGTGGCCCTGCATTCCTGGCGAGAACCAGTGCCATGCCCCAGTCAGCAATATCTGTGTGGTAGAAAGCCGGCTCAAAGGGTTTGTATTCGATTAAAAGACGTTGCCTGGGATGCAGCGCGGCATGAACTTCTTTCAGTCCTTCTTCGAACCATTCAATTCGTTTGCGAATACTCTGCGTTCCAGGATAGTTAGATCCGTCAGCAAACCAAGGCGAGATGTCGCGACTGCCCAGAGCATCGGCGATCTCGACGCACTCAAGAATGTGATTCAGTGCTTTGCGGCGAATGTCGGGATCGGGGTTGCCCAGCGATCCGTATTTATATTCCTGATCCTGGAATACATTTGGATTGATCGAGCCCGGAAGCACACCATACTTTTCCGCAAGCTTCTGGACTTTCGCTACGTCGCGCAAACCATTGGGCAGGTCCCATTCAACGTGCAGGGCCAGGGTCGGGCACACGCCCGTGAGACGATTGACCTCGGCAGCATCACTGAATTTTTCCTCGATACAAGTAGCCGCGGCCAATTGAATGAATTTGCCGAAGCGCGTTCCAGTGTTAGCGAAGCCCCACGAGGGAATCTCGATTTTCAGCTTGTCTAAGGATCGGAAGACGATCTCGCCCACCCTGTCGTTCTCCATTTACACTTCCTCCCCACTTCTTACGTCCTTTTATTCAATCGTGAACGAATACGTTCCCGCCTGAAGTTCATAAGGCGTTCCTTCGATGTCCAGCCGGAGCGCTTTCGGACTGCGCGTCAATGGCCGTCCGTCAATTGAGTAGGAATCCGCCATTTCCGCCGCGACTGCCAACTGAGCTTTGCTATTTGGAGGAATGGTGATCTTCCACGAAACGGTCTTTCCAGAGCGCGACCATGTTGAACGAATCTTCCCATATGGGGAATCGTAGCTGAAATCGAGATCCTGCAATCGTGGATCGAACGTCGGGTGCAGCACAATGGTATGGAAACCAGGATCGGAAGGAGTAGTGTCGATTCCAGCAGCGTAGCGGTAGATCCATTCGGCCACTGCTCCATATGCGTAGTGATTGTAGGAGTTCATGCTGGGATCACCGCGCATTTCATCTCCGTTCCACCGTTCCCACATCGTGGTCGCGCCGTGTTCGACAAGGTATCCCCACGATGGGTACTCCGTGTTCAGCAGCAGGCGGTAAGCGACATCGACATGGCCCGTGTCGGCCAATACTTCAAGGAGATAAGGTGTGCCGAGAAATCCAGTATTCAAGCGCCATCCATTCGCTTGAATTTTATCTACAAGCCTCTTCGCCGCTACTGCCCGGAGTTCTTGAGGTAGGAGATTCATGTGCAAGGCAAGCACATAGCTGGTTTGAGTGTCGACCGGCTCATCGCTCAACTTCCTTGCCGTCCCCGAGGCAAAAACCGGCGGCGGTGCAACGCCGCCCACGAATCCGTCTGGACGAACGTAGGCTTTGTTAAACGCTTCTTTGATCTTGTCGAACAGAGCGCCGTATTTCTGTTCATTTTCACTCTTGCCTAACGCGTGCGCCATCTCTCGCATGAGCGTTACGTCGTAAGCCCAGTAGACCGTCGCAATCAGATCTTCGGGAGTAGGACCTTCCGGCGAAAGCCAGTCACCGAATGCGATGCCATAGTTTTTCTTCCAAAGGAAATCGGGATTGTCGGCCTGAATGGCATCAAGGTATTTCTCCATGCCTTCCCAGTTCTGTTCAATGGTTCGCTTGCTGCCGTATTGAATCCATCCTGTCCACGGAATGATTACTCCGGCATCGCTCCAACCTGTGCCGTACCCCGAATTCGGCGTGAGTGTTCCGGGAGCGAAGATGCCATACATGGGAGTTCCGATTTGCGTTCCATGCAGATCGGCGGAATACTTTTTGGAAAACTCCGTCAGATCCATGTTGTAGGAGGCAGTCCGCCAAAACACTTGTGCGTCGGCTGACCATCCAAGACGTTCGTCTCGCTGCGGGCAGTCGGTTGGCACTCCGACGAAGTTTGAGCGCTGACCCCACAGGATGTTGCTCCATAGTTTGTTGAGCATGTCGCTGCTGGTTCGGAGCTCAGCGGTGAAGGGCGCATCGGTGTGGATTACGACAGCTTGAAGTGCATTCAGTCCGGGCTTGATTGGCAACCCGCTGATTTCGGCATATCGGAATCCGTGGAACGTAAATCGCGGTTGGTATTCTTCGATTCCGTTGCCCCTCAAGATGAACTGATCGGTTGCTTTTGCTGTCCGTAAATTCTCTACATACAAAGTACCGTCAGGATTCAAGACTTCGGCAAATCGAAGCTGAACGTCGGTGCCTGCCGGCCCTTGCACGCGAAGATGAGGAATGCCGGAGAGATTTTGCCCAAAGTCAAAGACATACACCCCCGGTTTGGGACTACTAAGAGATTTGGCAGAGACCGTTCTCTCCACGCGAATGGGTTGGAAATATTGCCAAACAATCTGAGGTTCTTTCGGAGTAATAAACTGAACAGGATGCCAGCGCGAGTCGGCGAATGATGCAGTGTCCCATCCCGCTTGTGCTCGCCGCGCGTCGTAAGTTTCGCCATCGTAAATCTCCGCAAATGTGATGGGCGAAATGTCAGCCTTCCACGTGCCGTCAGTACTCACCCAATCGATGGTGCCGTCACTGTATTCGATTCCGAGTTGAGCCTTCAGAGCCTCAGGAGTGCTGCCGTAGTTGTACCCTTGCCTGTACCACTGCAGCGGGGTGGTATACCAGCCGGGCGCCAGGTACGCTGCGATTGCGTTCTGTCCGGATTTCAATTGAGCAGTCACGTCGTAAGTCTGATAGGGCACGTGCTCTCTGAAATCCATCCAGCCGGGAGCAAGAATCTGGTCGCCAATGCGTGCACCGTTTAAGTGAATTTCATAGGCGCCCAACGCCGTCACATAGAGTCGCGCGGAGCGGATGGGCTTTTGCGCCGAGAAGGAATGCCGCAAATATTTTACTGGTTCCGTCGGCCACGGGTGACCGAGATCGCCGGTGTCAAAAGCACTTTGCGGTGGAGCATAGGGCACAGCCTGAGCCCAGGAGCTGTCATCGAAATCCGAAATAAACCAGTTGCCGCTTGCGTTGAGCGTTGCTTTCCATCCGGCATCGCCGGTTTTGAAAGTGTGGAAAGTGCCATCGCTTAATTGGACGCAAATTGTTGCGCTCATTGGCGCTCGACTGCTATTTGCATTCGGCGGCTGGTTGTTCCTGGCATAGTGAATTACATCGATGGCCAGAAGATTGTTGCCGCTGTGCAGCGCTGAGCTGATATCGACTTTCGTGTAGGTCTTCCAGGGAGCCTGGTTCCACGGCGGCAACGGTTTTGCTTCGAGAACTGCTTTGCCGTTGATCCAAGCTGCTGCAGTGTCTTCACCAGTTACAAAGAGATCTGCATGGCGAAACTTTGCGGGAACGTCGGCTAAGAACCGGAAGTTATGATGCGTGTCGCCCGATGCCTTGGCGTCATCGCTTCCAGGATTGCTGATCCAGGAAGCATTTGCTTGTCGCAGTGCTTGATGTTCAGGCTCTTCGTATCCGATCCACTTCGCGCGCCAATTGCCTGCGTCGAAGAGGCCGGTCTCCCACCAGCTCACATCACTCGCCGGATATAGTTTTCCATCTATATCCCACACTTTGACTCTCCAGAAGTAACGTTTAGTGGCTTGCAGTACTGGACCTGCGTATTGCACATTGACAGATTGATCAGATGCGATGCGTCCGCTGTCCCAAATGTCTGCTTTGTCCACTCCCAACCTTGAACTCTGACTGGCAACCTGAATCTCGTACGCAGTTTGTTTTGCGCCAAGACGGTTATCCTGCAACTGCCAGGAGAGTAAGGGTTGCATATCATCGACGCCTAATGGTGTGACCAGCGAGTCACATCGCAATTGTGTAGGCTTACCCGTTGTCGCAGCCGCGATGGTCGAGATCGCAAGAAAGAAGATGTTGAAAGCAAATCGAAGAGTAGCCCTACAATCGTATTTTGAAGTCAAGCGGTGCGGCTCCTTATTCGTCTACTCTTCTGCTAATGGATCAAAGCAAGTCTAAGCCAGGACGCGCTCAGCGGACGTCATCGCGGACCACGGTCACGGGTCCTATCAAACCTGACGGCAACAACGGCGAGCTCGCCTTGTAAGGTTTTATATCGGCAAAGGTAATCGTAGTTGCCCCCGGCTGCTCATCGCCGATTAAGCGATTCACCCATGCATTCACGACCTTGATGGTGATTGTGTTGGTACCCGGCTTAAGGGCTGAGGTTACATCCAGACGATAAGGAGCATGCCATGTCTCACCCACATCCTTGCCATTCACACTGACTACTGCCAGATTCTTGACATCGCCTAGATCGATCCACAACCGAGAACCTTTCTTGAACCAGTCTGGCGAAGCTTGAATAGTTTTTATGTAAGTACCTATGCCCGAGAAGTACTTGACTCCTGGATTCGGATTTTGACGCCAATCCGATAGGTCATTCATTGTGATGGACTGTGGTGCGCCGCGACCCGACTGGAAATTGATTGTCCACGGACCATCCACCGTGGCCAGCTTGGTTTCGCTGTCTTCCGCGATCTCATGTGAGGTTTGAGTCGTGGGTTTGCGGAAGACGACGAAGACGGTGCCCCATGGTTCCAGATGCAGCGGTACGCTGGTACGGCCATCCGCGATTTTGAACGATACGGGTTCGGTGCTGCCCGTCTCAGCGCGCCATAACTCTGGCTGTTTTCCCGAGACGCGGAAGGTCGCATCGATCACCGCGGCATGATCGCTGCGGTTATCGACAAAATAGATGTCGCCCGTCTTGAGCCTGCGATGCGCGAATTCCACATCGGAACTATCACCCTGCTTTGAATAATCGAAATCGGGCTTCAGCTTTAGAGCGGCGAAAACATCTTCAAGGCTTTGACCGGCGTAGACGGTACCTTTGCCGATCTTGTGAACGCCCGTGCCATCGCCGAACAGCTGCGACGCCAGTTGCTGAAATTCGGCTGGATCGTCGGCAAGACTGGGATCATCAGTGGGCTTCGGCCCAGCAACAACTGCACCGTTTTCCACGAGCGCATGGATCGCTCGTAGAACCGGTAGGGACATGTGTTGGCTATAAGGATCGAGTCCGAGGACCTTATATTGCATGCCGCTCTTAGTGACAATTTGACCATCAGCAACGCTCAACTCGTGTATCAATGCGTCAGCATTGATGTAATCGAAGCCATAGCCTGCTGGAATCTCTGGACCTTTCTGCTCAAAAATGGCGGTCAGATTCGAGTCTTCTCCATAGAAGTACACGAGGTCGGCGCCAAAATGCCCTTGCTGAAGCATGTAACTCGAGCGCGCCAGATAGTCGACCCACGGTCCTGCTTGTTCCGCCCAAGTCTCATTGCGGTTGAACCATTGCCCAAAGGGCCCAAGGGTAAGTCCGGGAGCTTTTCCGACAAGAGGTTGATGTGCGGACTCATGAATGACGAAACGATTGATTCCGTTCAAAAGCTCCTGGTCCGCCGTAGGCTTCAACGTCGCAGGGGACCACGCCCACGGAGCTGCTGCTGCAGTGAGTGATTCCGCTGCGGCGATGTTCTGGCCGTAAAGATGGGCGACCGATGCGGATTCGCGATCATCGGCGTTATAGCCATATTGCGGCTTATTGACACCTGGCCTTTGCGTCCACATCGCGCTCATTGGCACTTCGTTCATCTTCTTTACTTCCATACCATCCGCGACGAACGCCCGCCCAGATTCGTGTGACTCTCCATAGTGCCGCATGCCGCGCTCGTGAAGAGTTTCTTCTAACTGGCCGTAATGTTCCGTAGCGATAAGATCGGCGATGGTTTTGCGGAAATCCCAGAGGAAACGGTCGCTTTGCTCTGCGCTCTCAACTACTCTACCGGTGAGCACTGGAAGCCACGGAGTTGGATCGTAACCGCGCAGCTTTTTGAACTGAGCCAACATATTGTCTGTCCAATTTTGAGATCCGGCCTCCCAGCTGTCGTTGATCACGAACTGGATGCCTTTCTTCCCCATCTCGTCCGCGCCGACCGTCTCTTTGTAGCTGTCGAGATATTTCTCGAAGTAGTCCTTCACGAATCGGCGATCGAGTTTGTCTACTTCAAGGCCGGTGGCCTCCGGCGTAGCAGGATGATTCGTGATTCCCTGCAGGGAATATCCGATGCGCAGAATCAGCCACTTGCCTTCGGGCGGCGTCCAGTCCAGGCTGCCGTCGGGACGCATCTTCGAGGTGAGATCTATAACATCGGATTTCTTAATTGCGACTGACGGATCTACCTGCGGAGTTCCGTATTGGTAAAGATCGTTGACTGGTACAAACGCTGCTTTCTCCTCGAAGTGGTTCACTCGCGGATCGGAATGGAGAATCAGTTCTGCGACTTCGAACGAGGTCGGTGGGGCCGGGGCGCTAACGCCGAATGAAGCAGGATCGACTCCCTCGGCCCATGCAGGTCTCGGAGGCGGAAGCGTTCGTTTAAACGTGACGCGAAAGTATTTCGCTTTGACGGGCGCAAACGAAACTGTGTGTTCAGGCGCTCTGCCCCCTTCCAGCGTAACCACTTTGCGGAAAGTCTGACCATCGTCGCTGGCTTCGAGCGTCTTTTCCGGAGCAGCCATTCCATAGAGCAATGCCTCAACAAAGCCTGGATCTTTGGTCACGTAAGTCACCGCTCGAACGGTGTGCGGCGACGGATATTGGAATTGAATCCAGGACACCGATCCTGATTCGGGAATCGGTACATTTGTGGTCTTCTCCAGATCCCCATCGCTTAACATCGCCGGATCAAGTCCCGAGCCGCTGGACGTGATCTTGGGCTGTGCTGCATCTTCATCCGATTCGGTCGAGGGGACTCGAAACGCTATCACCGTCGCGTCCGCATAATATTCAGGGAGGCTCGGTGCAGGCCGGCCGAACTGTTCGCGAACTCCCATGTTCTGAAAAGCGCCAGTCTTAGTGGGAGGATGAGCAAGTTTGCCTGAGAAAGGCTTGCCGCCGTCTACCAGGGTTTCGCTCCACACATACTTTTTCATTCCATGAGCTGCTGGTACCCACGGGCCTCCGCTTTCACTCCACCCAGGCGAACCAGCAATCGCCATCTCCATGCCGAACTGGTCTCCTACCTGGATCGCGTACTTGAACGCGTCTTTCCATTCCGGAGTCATGTACGGCAATCGCTTTTCGACAACTTGCGGCGTTTGCAGTGCCGCGTCGAAGTTTTGGTAGCCGGCGATGCCCACGCGATGCATCCACTCGAGATCGAGCTTGATGCCTTCTTTGGTGATGTTGCCGTTCATCCAGTGCCACCACACTCGCGGTCTGGCGGACGCTGGCGGATGCTGAAATCCGGCTTTCAGTTGATCCTGGCCACCTTGAGCTTGCGCGAAGGTGAGCGCGCTGAAACACAGCAGCCCAAACACCAGAACCATTCCGTTAAGACGAACGGCACGGCTTCTATGCAATGAGAACACTCGAATACCCTCAGGCGTGAAATTGTTCAGCGTATCGATGCAGCCACAATTGGGTACGAAAAAGCGCAGCAACTCTATTCCTGCAGAGCTTTTGAGTCAATAGCGATTTTATTTCTGTATTGAAATACAGCTAACTAGCAGACTTGTGCGAACTCGATGTTCAACACGTGCGAGAGCTTTTTCAGCTTCGCCGCGATGTGGCCCACTCTAATCGCGCAATGATGCGCAGGGGCCGTATGCATTCCATTCCGTGATGAATCTGCGCGCCCCAATCGCGAATCATTATCGACAATCTCGCAGCGGAACTGATGTCCTGCCGACAGTGCCTTTTCAGGATTGTCAATTAATCCGAGATTGACGACCTGAACGCCTGGGCGCTGCAGGCGTTCAGCGACCGATTGAGTGTAGCCGCACAAACGGTCCTTGAGTCCGGGAAACTGTGACAAGTAAGTTTCCAGTCCAATACCGAAGAGCACAACCTTGAGTTCCCGGTTGTCCTGAAGCTGCTCCATAGAAATAGCAAGTTCGCCGTGCGTGATTATTCCGCCGTCAAGATCGTGACTGCAAACGGAGCTAGTTTTAATTCGGTACCATCGACGTTCGCATTGCGTGGTTCTTCATCTCCGGTATCCTCGTCCACGGCTGACGAGTGCGCGTGTTGCCACTCCGTAGGTAATTCCACAACCGCTTCCCGATTCGTTTTGTTGACAACCAAAACTTTCTTTCCGTGTGGCGTGACAAACCCTTGCAACAGAATTCCGTGAGAGCCAGAGGAGCTGTCCTTGGTTGTGACCAACTTGTCGCCAGGATGAAAATTGTCCTTGATGAGCTTCAAGACCCAATACCGGGCATTGGGTTTACCGTTGTTGTAGTCGATCATCGAGACGCTGGGAAATTGGGAAGGATATCCCACCAGCTGCGACTCTCCGATTACATCGACTCCCATTTTGGACAACTCTACAAACAGATACGCGTAGAGCGCCGCCGCCGCATTCCAGTAGCGGTGGGGGATTTTGTCCGGCAAAGCTTTGGAGGCGCGTATCTCTTCTGAGTCGCTGGGAAGAATCACTCCTAGCTCATCAGTATCGATCTTCACCTTCGGCGTTAAGCGATCGCGTATGGCCAAGATGAAACGCGTCGTCGCCAGAAAGCCCTCGGCTTGATCGAAGAAGGAATGCTGCCACTCATCAAGCCCTTCGTCGACCGCAGGCGAAGCATAGAAGTGAAAAGAGATGTAATCGATCGGAATACCGGGCTTGTGGTTTCTAGGATTCAGGAAATATTCGTAGTATTTGGGATTGCCTCCTGCTTTTGCCAACGCCAGACCGATGAACTTGGTTTGCGGGCTGACCTTCCGAATGCCGTCGACGATCGCGTCATAGCGCTCCGTGTATTGCTCCGGGGTTGTGCTGTGCTCAAAATCAACCTCGTTCAACACTTCCCAATATGGAAATGAATAGTGATACCCCGACGTGCGTTTCTTGCCGTTCTCGTCGGTAAAGCCGCCATTTGTGTACCAACTCACGATCCGGCCAAAGTAGTCACCTAGTTCTTTTCCTGAGGGATCTCTCAGTTCAGTTCCTTGCGTGTAATTCCAGAACACCTGGTTGGGGTCCTCGGGATATTTCACTGGCTGATCGGTCTTGAACATCCACGCAGGAATCGTGCTGAAATTGATGATCGTTCTGTGCCCTTCGGTGGCGTTCAGGAAATCCTTAGTTACTGGATCGATGTAGGTGAAATCCCACGATGTCTGATTCGGCCTCGGAGGCTCGAGCTCTGCGACCGCGATCTTTGGATATGGCAGCCAGGGGACGTACCTTACATAATCGGCACCCAATGACTTCAAAGCGCTCAAAGCCCCATCGTGAATGGGTGAGCCCTGATTCAGCATTGGATTGGTGACCACCTGCAAAGTGGGAGTCGACTGTGATACCCGCAGCTTCTTGCTCCAGTTAATGTCCTGCAAGCTCACGGTGGGTTCCTTTGTCGATTGAGCCGAAGCGATGAGAACTGCGAGCAGCAACCAAGCACCTGTAGCTAATACTGATCGACTATTCACAATTCCTTCCTACTACGCTGTCTTTCTGTGAGCTCCGCGTTTATTTCGATCTGATCGACTCGATCAGTTGTCCTGCGGACCGAGCTCTTGCTTGGTAACTTCGCTTTGCGAAAAAATTTGGACAGTACTTGCTTGTTCGTTCTGTTTTTTTGCGCGAAGGCGTTGGAATTCCGCAATTGCTTTCTGCTGCTGAGCGATGTTTCCTAGTGCTCTCTGGACTTGACTCAATCGATACCAGGCGACCTCATCGTCAGAATTCAGTGCGATCGCCGCCTGCACGTGTGGCAAGGCAGGTTGAGGTTTCTGCTCTGCCAATAAACTTGCGGCTAAACCCAGATGCGCCTCTTCGAATCCTGGATAGTATTTGAGCGCTTGCTCAAAAAACTTCGCAGCCTCAGAAAAATTGCCGGCATTACGTTTTATTTCTGCGATCTCATAAGCTGCATTTGCGTTGCCGGGATCGACTTTCAATTCTTGCTGAAATTCATCCAGGGCTCTAGCAGCGTCGTCCGTTGAAGAGTTGATCCGGGAGCGTGCCAGCAAAGTTCGGCCGAGCCGGAAATGGGTGCCAGGGTGCTGAGGGTCCCGCGCGAGTACTTCGCGGAATTCTGTTATCGCGAGATCATTCATTCCCTGACTTTCGTAGGCCTCCGCCGCGGCTTCGTGTTTCCAAATGGAATCCGGTGCCACTTGCACCAGCTTCTGCATGGTCAAAAAAGCGAAATTCCCGAAGATCCTTCCATTGTGATAGAGGACCTCGGCATCATTGGGATAAAGACGGTTTAGCTCCAAGGCAACTTCAACAGCTTTACTGTCACGCTTCAACGCGGTGTATGCGCGTTCCAGCTGCAGTCCACACATCCGTTTCATCTCGGGATCGGATGAATGAAAGCCTTTTTCAAGTCCCGGGAGGGCCCCAGAGTATTCGCCGCTCTCGGATAGCGACATGGCTAAAACGGCAGCGGACTTTGAGAGGCTCGGTTTCAATTGCAAGGCCTGACGTAATTCCTTAATGGCGGCCTGAAACATTCTTTCTTCGAAATAGATCAATCCGAGATTGGCATGAATTTCCGCAACTGTAGGATTGAGCTCTGCAAGCTTCTCGAAGGATTTCTGAGCGTCAGAGTACCTGCCCGCAGCCAACTCCTGCTGGGCTTGCTTGTATTGCTGCTCTAAAGAACTGGATTGCTGAGCCAAACAGAAGCACGCCAGAAGAGAGAAGCAAAGAGACATTCCACCGATCTGTTTAAGCAACCGATTCACAACCAAACTCCTGCGCAGGCCGAACAGCTAAAGTCATTTCGATCCTCTACTGATCTGCCTGCATACGAGAAAGCCGCCGGACCCCCATCCGGCGGCTTTTAACGCAACTGCAAGTCATCAGAACGTCAATTTGCCACCCAGTTGTATGATCCGTCCGGGACGAGCAGAAAGCACTTTACCAAATGTTCCTCGGCTAATATCTGCGATGTTACCGTCAACTGCACTCTGTCCTGGACCGCCTGCCGCTTGAGTGGTTGGATCGATTCCGTACTGCGTATGGTTGAACGTGTTGAAAGTTTCTACACGGAACTGGAAACCTACTCTTTCAGTGAAACGGAAAGTCTTATCCAAACCCACGTCCCAGTTATTGATGCCAGGCTGAATAAGGAAATTACGTCCGGAATTCCCATACACCCCGAAAGCCGGTTGTGCGAAAGCAGCGGTGTTGAACCACTGGCTAATGCTCTTGTTTGCAACACCAGGATTGCCGACCAGGTTCGCGCGCATACCGAAACTCTGATAGGCGCCTGGGTCCGGAGCTGTGATTGAGAATGGGAAGCCCGATTGAAACGTAGTGATCGCACTTACCTGCCACCCGCCGATCGCCAAGTCAGCTGCCCTGTTCATACTGCCTGCGAAGCGCTTCCCGCGTCCGACAGGCAAGTTATACACAACACTATTTACAAACCGGTTCTTCACGTAAAAGTCGGAAGGTCCGTAATCGAGCCGCGGATTGAGGTCGTCCATGTGACCTGCAAATCCAGATCCTGCGGACCCGATGCCGGCAGCAGCAGACTTATCGTCCATACTCTTTGCCCAGGTATAAACCGTAAGCAGAGCAAGGTCAGAGGCGCGGTGTTCCAGTTTGATATTAGCCGCGTTGTAGTTCGAATATCCGCTCCACGAACTGTTGAGTGGGCCAGGAATGGCAAAGTTCGGCAGCGGACGGTCAAGCCGGTACGGGCATTGATTGGCGTTGTAGGTGGCCAGAGTACCGGGAAGTCCAGCAAAGGCCGCCTGGCATGTTGCAAGTCGAGTTCCCGTAATTTGGGCTGGCGTGTTGAGATTGATGCGATCCAACAGATGGTGACCCTGATTACCTACGTAGTTGACTTCGAGCGTCGTATTGCGCGCGAGTTCGCGTTGAACCGATAACGTGTACTGCTCGACGTAAGGATTCTTCGGATGATCGGAGATGATCACAGCCACGAATTGGCTCTCAAGCGCTGCAGGAGTAACTGTGCCACTTAGAGCTGGGAAGAGTTGATCGGTCAGTTTAGGAGCCACGTTCACCGGTTGCGCCGTTGGATTCAGCGAAGTGCGCTCGACGAATGGATAAAGATCGCCGGAATCATCAATCTCCCGGCTCTCGAACGAGTCATAGTACATACCCCACCCGCCGCGGACTACAGTCTTTTGTCCACCGAAGGGACGCCAGGCAAACCCTAGCCTGGGTGCAAAGGGAGTTTTCGAGCCATCTGCCGGATTGCGACGACCGCAGTAACGGTAGAACGTCTGACCGGCAGGGAGAACTCCAGAGCTTGAAAGTGCCTGGTCCGCGAAGCACAAGCCACCTCCGGTAAAGCCTGCAGCCCCCGGCAGGTTCTGGTCGTCAATCCAGAACATCTTGTTGTTCTCTTCATAAGGGACATTGCGGTAGTCCCAGCGCAGTCCGAGATTCAAAGTGAGGTTTGCGTTTACTTTCCAGTCATCCTGGACATATGGGGCAAGGTACATGAAATGGTATTGGTTCAGGTTACCGGCCACATTGGCGTTGCTGAAAGGACCGGGTTGAAAAGTGGCTGCAGCGCTGTAATACCCAAGTAGAAAATCGGCAACGGAATTGCCGGTTCCGCAGAAGCCCGAAGGAGTAGCGCAACCATTGTTGTTGTTGAGGATCAGGTTATTCGCGTAGGTATAACCGCCCAGAAAATTCGTTGAAAGATCCCTCTTTTGCACGAACCGCCGGAAGTCAAGCCCAAATCCGAACGTATGCTTGCCGCGGTTCATCGTCATCGAGTCTGCGTATTCCCAAGTTGGGATATCGCTGGTCGTCGGGTTGTTGTTCGGACTGCCGAAAGTTCCCAGTGGCGTCGGGAAGGTGAGGGTCGGGAATCCACGAGCGTAGCTCGGCAAGTTCTGGAAGACTCCACTCACGCCCAGCGCTGAGATGGCGCTGCTCGATGCCGGCGGCGCTCCCTGAATCGCCTTTGCCTCGAGAAAGCCGAAGCGGAAATTGTTCAGGATGCGGGGACCGAGAGAGATGGTATGCGACACCGTCCAGCTAGTTGTATCTTCCGTAAACTGATTGATACTGAAGCCAGGCGAAAGGTTCTGCGGATTTTGGAATGCAATATTTGCCTTCGTGTACCGGAAGAACGCATGACCGAAGCGCCGCAAATCCTGATCGACCTTGTAGGTCTGCTGATTGCTGTCATTCGGCAGGCTGGGAAAAATTTGATAGTTGCCTCCTGCGCAAGAGCTTGGATTCGCTACACACGATGGAGTCGGCGCCGGAAACATCTTGTTAGTCAGCGCTACCTGAGCGAGTCGTGAAAATCGCGATGACGGAATGACGTTTCCAGGAAACGGATTGCCCGTCTGCGGATCGCCTGGCGCGCACGGGCGGCTTGGAGTCGCCGTGAGCGCGAGCTGGCATGGCGATCCGGGTACGAGGCTGAACGGCGGCAGATTACTTGCCGAAAAGTCCCCGCTCACCTCTGCAGGCGTCGGAATAGTCCCGCCGACTCTATACCCATTGCGAATGCGTCCACCTTCATAGTTGACGAGGAAGAACGTCTTATTGCGGCCGTCATAAAGCTTCGGGATCATGACCGGGCCACCGAGCACAAACCCAAATTGATTTTGCCGCAATTTCAATTTCGTGGGTGTTTGGAACGGAGTCGGAGTAAGCGCGTCAAAGGCGTCGTTCCTGGCAAATTCGAAAGCTGTCCCGTGAAGTTGGTTAGTTCCACTCTTGCTGACGATATTTACCTGATTGGCGCTGTACCCGTATTCGGCGGAGTATGTTTCGCTGGCAATTTTGAATTCCTGGATTGCGTCCTGCGAGAGGATAAGAGCCGGCGTACCGAGAGCCTGGTCCGTATTCGTCAAGCCATCAAGCGTGTAGTTGTTCGACTCCGGGCGGCCGCCGTTGATGCTGATCGCGTTGCCTTCTCCCTGACGCATTTGGCCCTGTTCGCCGACGGTCTGCACCGCTCCTGCGCTGATGAAGAGCAGATTGAGAAAGTTTCGGCCGTTCAGAGGTAATTGATCTACCTGCTTTTGCGTAATCACCTGCGCAACTGCCGAACTGTCGGTATCGAGTGCTACAGCGTTAGCCTGGACTTCCACGGTCTCGCTCACTGCGCCAGGCTTGAGTGCCACATTCACACGAGCCTGCTGCCCGACTACTAATGCGACCTTGTCCGCGACGGCTTTCTGGAACCCATTCGCTTCGACCGTAACCTGGTAAGTACCGGGCTGAAGGTACGGAACTGTAAAGTCGCCTGACGACGTTGTTATTGTGTGGTTCGTCGCGCCAGTGGCGACGTTCACAATTGTCACCGTCGCGCCCGGTACAACTGCTCCGGTGCTGTCAGTGACCTCACCCAAAATGGTTCCTAACGCACCTCCCTGCGCAAAACCTACGCTCGCACAAGCGATCACCATCAGCAGGCAGGCAAACAAATGAGTGGCTCTCTCGGTACTCATTCAAACCTCCAGTGCATCTCGGCAGCGAAGTAGAAACTTGGGTGGGCACTTTAGACAGTTCAGAATTCCATTGTCAAGGAAAATATGAATTTATTTCCCTATTGAAATTGAGGGAAGAGCAAGAACAAATGCGGCGCGACTTTTCTATGAAATCAGCGTGCGGCTCGAGAACGTTTCGTCAGCGATGACGCGGCGATCAGTTTGTGCTCAACGTAGTTGTAAGGAGGAACAGTTTGACCGTTCAACAGCGACAGACCTATGTGAACAAGTCGCGGTCCGTAGGAAGAAGCTTCGTGAGAAACAGAACCAATGAAAGGCGTACCCGGCATCGTCATTTGTTCGAGAGCCTCTTCGATACAGTCTTGGCCCACGATCGCCACATGATTTTCGCGTCGAAGTTCTCGCACTGCTTTTAAGGCTCCCAGAGCACTGGTGTCAGTTGCCGCTGCAATGAGTATTCCGCGGTCGCTCGAATGTTTGCGAAGGAAATCACGCACCAAACGATAGCTCTTGTCGGCCAGGCCCTCACCGTTGAACGAGAGAAATGCTTCCTCTGCGAGTTGGGGAAGCTTTGATCGAATTCCAGCGAAGGCGCCAGTGACGCGGCTTTGCACCAGTGGACCTGCCTCGCTGATGCCCAGTCCAATCACCCATTTGACGTTGCCACCCCAAGCGGATTTTGCATGCTGCGCAAGGAATTCACCAGCCTCAAGTCCTACGCGATAGTTGTCCACTCCAAAGAACGTGGCGTGAGGATGAGGAATATCGACGGCTATGAGCGGGATGCCGGCGCCATGCACCTTATCGGCGATCATAGGCGCAACGTGCTCGTCAATCTGGAACTCGATCACCAGATCCACGCGTTGTCGCACGAACTCGTCTGCATTCTCCAGTGCGGTAGTGGCATCGTAGCGATTGTCCAACACAAGCAAATCGACTCCCGCCGAGGTAGCAGCCGTCTTAAGGCTTTTAGTGACATCGACAGAAAACGGCATCTCCGATGACTCGCTGCCAAAACCAAAACGGATCTTTCGTGGACGCGAGACGATGCGATACAAACCATCTTGCGTCTGCGCCAAATATCCGCGATGAACGAGCGTCTTGAGTATTCGATAAACGGTCGTCTTCGAGATATTCGTCCGTTCGTAAATTGCCTCAAGAGTTTGCGGACGATTGTCAGATTGCAAGAGCTCAAGGATGTCGAGTGCCTTGGAGAGAACGGGAATCAGGTAGAGCCGTTTGGGAGCCGTCTTTGGCAATCGCCTTCTGCCTCAGTCTTCTAAACTCGGGGAAGTTGCAGTATACAGTCCTCGTTTCATTTCATTTGACATACAGTTCGCGTATTGACACAGACTTGCACGGCTTCACGCAATCCGAAAGAGAGCAAAATAGCGACACCAATGGCGCTCAGTGTGAAGGTTGCGCGTTTCATGCTTGTGTAATGCGAACTTTACCCCACCGATAGCGGAAGATCGAAAACCCAGGAATGGGCCCAACAATTTTCCAATTGAGGAAGTGCGCGACAGCTGACCTGCTCAATTACAAGAAACTGCAGCAGAAATGAGTAGATCGGGATCCCGGCACCGCGCAGATGGCTAAGGTGACGTTCACTTGCGTTTTGCCGCGAGCGTCATTGTGTAATCGTCAAGATCGATGAGTGTTTCATCGCAGACCGCCTTCATTCTCTTCCGACGCTTCTGGCGCAGCGAGGCCTGTGTAAGGAAAAAGCTGCTTCGACCATAACTTGTGCCTATCGCCGATAGATTGCCAACCCTGTCGCAACCTGAACGATGGATTCCAAACTCTTGCGTGCGGCTGATTTTGACGCACTGCTCGGAACGAACAGCACATCGGCATCTTGCAAGTCGAGGTCTGGTGATTTGGCTTGCATGATCTCCTTGAGCGGGACAGGAATTTCCTTCAGCGTGCCTGCTCGCCTCCGAATAATGCGCGCGCTGTTGAGCGATGCCGTCGGATTGAGACCTTGTGCCAGCGCAATTGCCTGTAAGACGGTGAGATTGTTCTTCTGATTCATAACGAAGCCGCCGGGGGTGCGTACATCGCCGCTGACGTAGACGATACCTGCACGGGAAACGATGACCGTGTCTCCTGGACGAAGGTCGATGTTCTGCGTCCAGCCCGCGTCTGCACTGCGGGCGAGCACGATTTCTTGTCCTGCATCCGAGTCATTCCGATGCGAAACGGCAACTGTTTTGCCGGCGTACGCAGTTGTGCCTCCCGCCGCAGCAATGGCATCGAGCAAGCGATGGCTTCCCAGCAACGGATAAACTCCCGGATGGGTAACTTCTCCTAAAACGGAAATACCTTGTGACGCGAATTCCTTTGCAAGGATGCTGACGTGAGGACTGCGTAGATATCCGCCGTCGCGGAACCGTTGTTCAATTTGAGTTTGGGCCTGCTCAGGGGTAAGCCCCGCAACCCGTACCGACCCGATGAGAGCAATCGCGATCTCGCCTTCTCCGCTCACGCGCACTGTGCTTCCCAATTCGGGAGCACCGAAAACTTTTAATTCCAGCAGATCGCCTGGCGCGATCCGAATGGATGCTGATGTCTCAATCGCGGAACTGGATTGGCGCGAGGGACTTGCAGCACGTTCGTTCTCCTTTAGCTGTGTCGTTTGTGCGGAACTGGAAGCGACAAACAAAGAAAGCCAAACCAGAGCCAATCCGTAGCGGGGCGATGCGCGAAGGTCTCGCGTGATCATAAGCAGCCGCCGATTCTAACACGCACCTCCATTGAGGCAGAGCGTTGCAATGCTCTCGAACAGCAACTCTAGCGTACTCGTTCGTTCAGTTGTATTGCTCATCCTCAAGATCAGGAACGGCTGCATCACTCGAAACATTTCAGAGTGACTGTCTCGCTCAGTTCGCCTGCTGTTGATCTCCCGCAACACAACTTTACGTTTCGCAAGTGGAGTACCGCTGATGGGAAATGTTGTTAACGAAAATCGAACAGACTCTTAGCAATTATGAAAAGAACTAACGACTGAAGACTGCGTCTATAGGAGAAAGCAGTCGTGGAGGTGTCGATGCAAGTAGAAGTGAAGCTGAGCAAGGTGGATGTATCTGAGGCGCTGCGGCGCTACGTCGCGCGGCGTCTGCATTTTTCCCTTGGGCGTTTCGCCGGACGAGTAGGAAGGCTGGATGTCCGAATTGTTGGTTCGGAGCGCCTGCATGGTGCTCGGAATCAGTGTCAAATCGATGCCGAGATCGTTCCATTCGGGCGCGTGAGCGTAGAAGAATCGAGTACGGACATGCACACGGCGATCGATCGCGCGACCACTCGCATCGGCCGTCTCTTCGCCCAAGAACTTGCCCGGATTCGCGATCTCAGGTTTGGGCGCGAGAGCATCCGCGCTGCCTGAGCGCTCGCTCGCCGCAATCATTCACTCATTTCATCCATAACTTAGCGCTTAAGGAGAACGAACCATGAAAGAACGCACCATCTTCGTCACCGAGGAAGACATGCAAAGGTTGAGCGACCTGGTGGAATCGGCCGAAAGAATTTCCAGCAGAGACCTCCAGCACTTGCGATTGCTGAAAGAAGAACTTGCGCAGGCTGAGATTGTCACCTCCGACGAGATTCCGGCCGATGTCGTCACCATGAACTCGCGCGTGCGACTGAAGGATCTCGACTCGGGACGTGAGTCCATCTATGCCCTCGTCTTTCCTCGCGATGCTGACGTCGCGCAGGGCCGCATTTCAGTGCTGGCGCCGATTGGCACTGCAATCATCGGTTATCGTGCTGGTGATGTGATCGTCTGGTCAGTTCCGGCGGGAGAACGTCGGTTCAGGCTGGAGGAAATCCTCTATCAGCCCGAAGCTGCGGGACACGCCGCCTGAGCGAAAAGAAAGCGCCCGCTCATCGGGCGCTTTTTTCTTACGAGTACACACGTTGTAGTCACGACGGTGCGAAAGTCGCAAAGCGCGATTACGCTGCTCGTCGCCTCCATTAATGAAGCGGAAAGCGTTGGGTCTTCGAATCGCATCGCGAACTCGTGCGATCCAAGCCCGCATCAAAATGGAGAAACAGCAACTACTTTCCTGCGAGCGCTTGTTGAATCCTCTTTACATTGTTCTCGCGCTGGCTTTGACTCGGAATCTCTTGCGCAGCTTTCAGAGCTTCTTCGAGTGTTCCGCGCACATCGGCAGAGTCGCCTTTCTGTTTCAGAGCATCCGCTTTGATTTGCAGTAGCCATGAGCGTCCGGCAGCACCGGGGTCGCGCTCCAGCCCGCGATTGCACGCAGCGATAGCCCCTTCGTAGTGCTTGGCGGCTTTTTCCATCTGCGCCACGCGAAGCGAAGCGTTGTAATTGTGCAGCATCGCTTCTTCGGAGCTTCGCAATGCAGGCAGGATGCGCTCAGGATCTCCGTAGATTTGAATGGCTTCGACGCGCGCGATGTCTACCGCGGAGCGCTCCTCGTCGTCGGCAGGTTTGACCGCGTCGAGTTCGCTTAACCACTTATCTTCCAAAGTCGCGGCCTGGGCGTTCTGGTTTCGGGAAACAGCAAGGTACATGAGCGTGCGGTACAGCTCGTTACGTTCATCACGTACGGTTTCAGTAGAGGCGAGAGCCTGTTGTACGAGAGGCTCTAGTTTAGCGGCAGCCGCGGTCCGCCACGCGGCGGCAGCGTCACCTTGGACCAGGCACCACATTCCGGCAACTACGGTGCTCGCGAAAGTGTTGTCATGCTTCATGACAGGGGCCTCGCGGGCTGCGGTCTCCGCGCATTGCTGATTCTGCTCATTTATTTGCAGGGCGGTTACGAGGGAATACTGCGCCAGTGGACGTCGCGCCCAGTCGGGCGGGGCGAGGCGCAGCGCTTCTTCGTAAGCTGCGACGGCGTCCGGTGACTTGGTGCTGAGAAGCGCGTCAGCCCGTGCCAGCGCGATGTCGGCCGGGTTCTGCCGGTTGTGTGCCAGGCTCACTCCTCGGTTGAGGAAAGCTGTGAGCTCCGCCTCCGACATCGCTCCAGGTTGATCGGCCAGGACCTTACCCTCGGCACTGATCACATAAAAGGTAGGAGTCGCACTGGCAGCAAAACGGGTGAAGAACTTCTGGTTCTCCGGCTTGTCGAAGTTCATTTCCAGCCAGACAAACTGTCCGGCGTACCTGGTGAGGTCAACATGCGCAAGCATGGTTCTCATCAGGCGGCAACTCGATCACCAGGGGGCCCAGCATTCGGCAAAAATCGGCCGCTTGCGTTGCTTTGCCTGTGCCAGAGCTTGCGTGTAGTTGTCTTGGATGAAGGGCAATTCCGCAAACATCGCCGATGTAAGGCTGGCAAGGATCAACAGGGGCAGCAGTAGCCTTTTCATGGGAACGCAAGAATGACGACTAAAGGGGCTAAAAGGTGAGCAACATGAGTGGGACCAATCGCTACCCGAGCTCCCCGCTAAAACAGGCTCTGCAGCCGCAAAGCCTCGGAGCTGCGAAGCGTGAA
Source organism: Terriglobales bacterium (assembly GCA_035764005.1). Classification (NCBI taxonomy): domain Bacteria; kingdom Pseudomonadati; phylum Acidobacteriota; class Terriglobia; order Terriglobales; species Terriglobales bacterium. The sequence continues at coordinate 64,802 of DASTZZ010000125.1, read as the reverse complement.
ACACAACGAACAACTTCACCGATGGCTTAGGCGCAGGGATTGCCAACTGCCGTCGCTGGTCCACCCGCCGTCGACTGCAAGGGCGTGGCCGTTGATGAATCCGCTTTGCGTATCGTCGGCGAGGAATGCGATGGCTCGCGCAACATCGTCCGCAGACGCGAAGCGGGCCATGGGCACGCGGCCGATGATGTCGTCGTCGGTGTACATCCCGCCTCTTTGGTCAGCCGCATCCATCTCCGTTTTGACCCATCCGGGACACACGGCATTTACGCGTACACCTCGTCCGCCCCACTCTGCTGCCAGGGTTCGTGTGAGACCAATGAGTCCGTGCTTGGACGCGTTGTACGCAGCGCGATCGGCAATGCCAACGAGTCCGGCCACTGATGCCACATTCACAATGCAGCCGCCCCCTGCAGCCAACATGCGTATGCCGAATGCCTTTGACAGCAGAAAGGGTGCGACTAGATTTACTTCCAGCACGCGGCGATAGTCCTTAGCAGAAATCTTCTCTGCAGGTGCGATGAAACTTACGCCGGCATTGTTGACGAGCAAGTCGCTGCGTCCCCAGCGCTCATAAACTTTTCGAACCAGCTGCTCGACGACGAATTCATCGCTAATGTCCCCTACATGGCTGATCACCTCTGCGTCGCGTGATTCGAGTGAGGCTAGCGTCTGATCCGGCGTTCGCAGGTCGCTGAGTGCGAAGCAATAGCCTCGGTGAGCGAGGAGTTCGGCCGTCGTGCGCCCGATTCCTTGGGCAGCACCGGTGATCACAGCAACACGCTGACTGCCGTCTTGACTCAAAGCGTCTCCTACGCACTGATAGGGCAGGGCTATGGTAGCAGCAGCGCTGAAAGCACTGAGCGGGAGGGGCAGGTCGCGATTTGTTCCTGATTAAGAATGTAGATACCCAGCCGATAGCTGAATTCGGGCAGCCGGTTCAAACTAACGCCTATATTCTCATTCTTTCCCGACTCAGGAGCACACTGTGCCGTCCCATGCGTCCAAAACCTCACCATGCAATTCAATGGCGCTGGCTTTAGAGTAGAAGTCGAGAGGGCGAACGGGTATGCACGCTGCCGTCCTGCACAAGATTGGAACGGTTCCTCGTTACGAAGAATTCCCAGAGCCGGTCATTAGTGACAAAAACAGTGAAGCGATCGTGCATGTTCGCGCTGCATCGCTGAAGCCTGTTGACAAGCAAATTGCGAGCGGAGCGCACTTTGCAAGCGGCCGCGAGCTGCCGCGCGTTTGCGGCACGGATGGAGTAGGCCATCTCGATGACGGGCAACGGGTCTTCTTCGGAGGGTCCCGGCCACCGCACGGGGCAATGGCAGAGCGTACCGTAGTGCCGCGTGCCTTCACGTTCCCAATTCCGGACAATGTGGACGACGCGACTGCCGCAGCTCTGCCCAACCCGGGCATCTCAGCGTGGCTTTCACTCGCCTACCGCGCAAAGTTAGCGCGAGGTGAAAACGTCCTCATCCTTGGCGCGACAGGGATCACCGGTAAACTGGCGGTAAAGATTGCAAAGCTTCTTGGGGCTGCTCGGGTCGTTGCAGCGGGACGCAATCAAGAGGCGCTGGAATCGCTCTCTGATCTCGGCGCCGACGCGACAATCTCTCTGGCATTGCCTGCCGGTGAACTCACCGAAGCATTTCTGCGGGAACGCACGGGATTCCAGGTGGTGATCGACTACTTGTGGGGAGCTCCCGCGGAAGCATTTTTCGCTGCGATAACCCGCAAAGAATTTGCAGCGATCGGAGGCGAAACCCGCTTCGTTCAGGCTGGAGAAAGCGCTGCGCCGACCATCACACTTCCCGCAGCTGTGCTGCGTAGCACGGCACTAACAATTATGGGCACCGCCGGGATTCCGCCGCGCGACATTTTGGTTGAAGCTTTTCAGCAAGTGATGGCGCATGCAGCAGAAGGGAACCTTCATATAGACACCGAAAAGGTCCCGCTTCCCGATGTTGAAAACGCCTGGCAGCGCGATCAACTCCGCAGTCGCTTGGTGATCATGACGCGGTGAGGGCTGTCCTCGATTTTGATCTGGGTTAAGCGATTGTTGAATGCTACAGAATAGACCTGCGCAGATTGAATTGCGTCCAGCTCTCGACCACGATTTCGAGTACTGCCGGCGTCTCTATTTCGAGGAAATGAGTTGGATCATTGAGGAACTACATTTAGACAGAACCGCGCAAAAAACTAACTTGAGGCAGCAGTGGAACTCGACGCAGGTTCGCATCATAGTGCTCGACGGCACCGATGTAGGCTGGGTGCAGACCATCCGGGAAGAAGATGGACTTTTCCTCGGGCAGCTGTTCGTGGACAACAAGTTTCAGCGTAGGGGCGTCGGTACCGAGGTGATGAAGCGATTGATTAGCGAAGCCGCTGCATTCAATCTTGCAGTTCGCCTGAATGTAGTGCGAATCAATCCTGCGCGCCGACTTTACGAGCGCCTTGGCTTCCGAGTCACACATGAACACGATCGCAAGTTCTACATGAAGCGCGATGCCGATGTCGTTTGAGGCATTAATCAAATGACCGACTCAGGAACGTCCGAAACACCCAGGGACGCAAGCCGGGATAGCGAACGCATTCTAATTTTGTCCTCGCTTCAGGTTTGCCCCGTGCTTTATCACAAGAAGCATGGGCTGTGACGCGCGCCGGTTCATACATCCAACTTAATGAATCACTTTTTAGTATCACCTAGTGCGAATGTGATCAGTTCAGGAGCGAGGATTGCATTTTCGATCACCAATCGCCCAACGGAGGTCGGCAAATTGAACCGGCGTGGTCCTGCACTGCCTGGATTGACGAAGAGAACGCCTTTGCGCTGTTCGATCAGCGGTCTATGCGAGTGACCGAAAATCACGCCTGAAAATCCGGCGGAGCCCGGGTCGAGATCGAGTTCATCGATGTTATGAAGTACGTAGATGCTCGTTCCAGCGATTTCCAGAACATTCGTCGCCGGCAGCTTGCGTGACCATGCACTCGTATCAATATTGCCGCGAACGACGGTCACAGGCGCAATCTTCTCCAGCTCGCGAACGATCTCTTCGCGCCCTACATCGCCGGCGTGAATGATTGCGTGAGACCCACGCAGCGCGTTTACCACTTCGGGACGAAGGAGTCCGTGTGTGTCGGATATGAGTCCGACGATCGTAGGTCTTGAAGTCATCGCAGTTTTGTACGTTTCTCTTGCTTCCATCTTTGCTGAGGCATGCCCCTGTGCTCAGAATCGCCACTGGGAGGTCGAGACTATCACCGGATTACGATGGCCGGGTCCGTCAGGATATTGCTGCGAAGTTCGATAATTCCGCATCGCAGCGGCTAATTCTCAAATCTATCGAATAGCCTCGAGACGGGAACGACGCCTTCCTGACGAACAGGACATAGGAATGAATTTTCAACTCGACGAAGCCTTGGCAATGTTAAACCGCACTCCGCGTGTGTTTGATGCTTTGTTGCGCGACCAACCTGCTGAATGGCTCAATTCTCGCATTGATCCGAAGGCATTCAGTCCAATGGACGTATTGGGCCACGTGATGTTTGCCGAAGTTGACGACTGGATTCCGCGAGCGCGCAGGATTCTCGAGTTTCAGGACTCGCGTGCATTCGATCCTTTCGACCGGCGCGGGTTCAATCTGCTGATCGAGGGAAAGTCCGTCGATGAATTGCTGCAGGAATTTGCCGGGCTGCGCCGCAAGAGCATCGAGACGCTTCGTTCGTTCGGACTCGACGAAGCCAGTCTTGATTTACCCGGCCGCCATCCCGAATTGGGAGCAGTGACCATGCGCCAATTGCTCGCCACTTGGGTGGTCCACGACTGGAATCACATCGACCAGATCCTGCGCACGCTGGCTCGGCAATACGCTCAAGAAGTAGGACCGTGGAAAGCTTTTCTTGGAATTCTCAATCGCTAGAACGAGACCCGGGCACTGAGCTGGAGTTCCCGTCCAGGAGTCATCGCCATTGTGATCGTGCCGAACTGGGGAGTATTAACGAACCTGTTCGGCGTGCCCAAGTTGGTGTGATTAAGAGCATTGAACGCTTCAGCTCGAAACTGGAAGCTTGATTTCTCGGTGAGAGCGAAACTGCGCGCGAGGGCGAAGTCGAGCGTCTGCATGCCCGGACCATAAAGGGAATTGCGTCCGACATTCCCAAACGTGAACGCTGCCGGTGTTGTGAACGCAGCAGGGTTGAACCATTCGGCAGCCGTGTGCGTGCCTGCACCAAAGACCGGCTGGCCGGTCGTGTTCGCGCGGATTGGATTTTCTCCCAGGACCGTGCCCGCGTTGGCCGTGTCGCCGAAGACTGAAATTGTGAACGGCATTCCCGACTGAACCTGATACACGGTCGAAAGGTGCCAATCCTGAGTGACGAGCCTCAGCCACTGCTGCTGGCGAAACGCAGGAATGTCATAGACGCTGCTCAGCGCGAAGCGGTGGCGCACGTCGCATCCCGGGCCCTTCTCCGCAGCTAGATCGCTGTTGTTCTGTGGAATGGCAGATTCATCCATTGGCGAGCGGAAATCGGGCGCGTTGGTCAGGTCCTTGGCAAATGTGTAGTTCGCCAGCAAGCTGAGGCCATGGGAGTATCTGCGACGCACATTTACGTAACCGGCGTCGTACCAACTCTGCGCCGTGTCCTCCAATAGATTGATCGTGCTCACCGGGAAGATCTGGCTCTGAAAGATGGCGTCGGTGCTGCTGGGAGTGAGAACTGTTCCGGGAATGAACGTGAGCGTCTTAAAAGGACGACGGGGACCGAGCGGACCTGGTCCCGGCGCCGGATTGTTGATCAGGTGTGCGCGTTGCAGATGCAGTCCACGAGAACCCAGGTAGCCAACTTCGACCGATGTGTCGGCGCCGAGTGCCTTCTGCAGCGACCCGTTCCATTGCTGCACGTACTGCGATGGAGCATGAGGATCGAAAGCGGTGAAGCTCACCGTAGTGGCCGGCAACGGACCAGTTCCCAAAACTGGTGTTCCAAAATTGAGACCGGAAGAGAACAGCGCAGCCGGAGGCGTGAAGTTATCTGCCTGCTGCGTTTCCGGAAAGACATAGGGGACATTGTGCCGCTGATTGCACCACGTATTCAGATCCACAGGCGTAAAGAAGATGCCGTAAGCGCCGCGCAAAACAAGTCCCTGCCCAGGCAAGTTCTTGGCAATGCCAAAGCGCGGAGCAAAGTTCAACTTGCTCGCATACATCAACCCTTTCGGATAGCCTTGCTCTCCCCCAATGAAAACCTGCGGAGTCCCATTTTGGAAAATCAAGTTCGTATTCGTGCTCTTCAAGTCGTAGAGCGGGTCTGTATATTCGTAGCGCAGTCCGAGGTTGATCGTGGTAGTCGGAGTTACTTGCCAGCTATCTTCGGCGAATGCTGCCGTTCCCCAGGCACGCAGGTTCATCTGCGGAATGCCTGCCTGACGCTGCTTTACTGCGGGAAGTCCCAGCAGCATGCTCGCCAGCCCGGAGCCGCTGCCGTTGTTGAATCCGAATTGCGTGGTATAGCCATTGGTGAACTGGTAAAAGCCGCGGTTCTGGAAGAATCCCCACATCGGCCAAATGTAGCGGTGATACTCGCCGCCGAACTTCAGTCCATGGCGTCCGTGCTGCCAGGTGAAGGCATCGCGACCTTCGATCATCGTGTCCCATGCGTGCATCGGAGTGGCGGCGAAGGAGTCGCCGATGCCGGTGTATCCCTGCACCGCGAACCAGGGAGCGCCCGACGCTTGCGGGCCGCCGAATCCGATGCCTTGAATCCCAAGTTGGGAAACGATGTCGTTCGCTCCATCGTTCTGCGAAGTGCGATCCATGGAGAGCCGCGAGATCGCGATCGTAGCTGTATTGACCTTTGTGTTGGAGACGATGCGGTTCCAGGAAAGTGTGGATTGCTGCGACAGATTGTCAAAGTTCGCGCCGAAGCCGGGAAGATTCTCAGTTGTCGATGTGGTGCCGCTGCTCGGAGAGAATCCGTTCTCGCTTCCAGCGGAGTAACGGGCAAAAACCGTATCGCCGTTCGAGAAGTTGTGATCGATGCGCAGCGTACCCTGATCCTGAAGATGGGTTTCGTTGCGCAGGTCGAGGTAGTTGTTCGAGTCCGCAGAGCCCATCGGCATAGTCATGTTGGGCGCTGGGATGTACTGCAGCAGGAACGCCTCGAGCTTGGCATTAATTCTGTTCGTCGGGATTTGGTTGTTCGGGAACTGACTGCGCGTGTAGGGAAAATTCGAAGGCCCTGTTGGCAAGCTCGGATTGTAGTTAGGATTGGCGACAGCAGTTGTCGGATCGTAGATCTTCGTGTTGCTCATGCTGAAGTCGCCGCGGAGCTCGTCCGGAGTTGGCACCGTCAAGATCTGCGCATCGGTTTGCGTCAGCCGCAGCCCTTCATAGTTCGCGAAAAAGAACGTGCTTTTTCCCACCAGCGGTCCGCCGAATGAGCCTCCGAAATTATTTTGGACAAGATGATTGTTGCCCATCGATCCGAAAGTGCTCGCGTCCATCGCACCGTTGCGAAGGAACTCATACATCGTGCCGTGGTACTGGTTTGAGCCGGAGTGGGTCACGATGTTGATCTGCCCACCTCCGGCGCCGCCCATCTCCGCCGTGTAGCTGCTGGTTTGGACCTGGAACTCTTTCACCGCGTCAGGGGAAGGGCTCAGGTTCTGGGTATTGAATGTCGGATCAGTGTTGGTAGCGCCATCGAGCAAGAAGTAGTTTGCGTTCGGACGATTCCCGCCGATCACCACCGCCGAGCGCTGTCCCGGGCGCCAATAGAGAGGATTCGTAGTTCCAGATTGCGCACCAAATCCCAGGTGTGCACCGGGAACCGTGAGCACAAGATCGATCAGCATCCGGCCGTTGAGAGGAAGCTCTTTGATTGACTTCGGCTCGATCACTTCGCCGACACTGGCATCCTTCGTGTGCAGGACTTCGTTGTCGGCGGAAACCTTCACTCCTTCGCTCACCGGACCAATTTTGAGCATGACATCGACTGCGAGTCTCTGTCCTACTTCGAGGCGAACCGACTGCGTGGCTGCCGCGAATCCCGGGGCATCCGTGGTGATCTCGTAATCGTCGGGCAGCAAAGCCGCCGCTTCGAAGAGACCTTGCTCATTGGTTATTACTCGGCGAACTGCACCAGTGCTTGCCGCTTTGAGTTGGATTGTGGCTGTAGCGATCCTCAGATGTTGCACATCCGTGACGGTTCCGGTAATGACGCCGTAGTTGCTTTGGCCGAAGGCACTAATCGTGAGCCCAAGAAGACCTTGGAGCAAAACCGACTTACGCATTGGATCGAATCTCCGAAAGCGGTTAGTTGCGGCAAGGCTGCGATCGCGTATCGGCTGCAGCTCGACGACTTAAGGAATTCAGAGTTCCGAAAATGTAATGGTGAAAGAGTGAGGCAGCAATAATACGAACGTACTAGCAGCGCAAGCGCAGAGGGATGTGGCGGATCATCGCCAATATTCAAATTTTCAGGTTCATTCAACATTCCGTCGAGAGAGTCGGGGAACCATTGCTTAGCTAGTTAGCCCCCGCCTCTGTCTCGTTCTAACGAGGCCCTTCTCGCGGGTTGCTTACATTGTCGGGGCTGTCCAAGGCTCGAATATTGTGAGTTTCTCGCGGCAACCCGTAGTGCTCCTTCAGCTTCTCTCTATTTGTAAAGTAGTACACCCCTGGAATCCTTCGCACTCACAAGGGACACTATGCAATTCGAGAACAGAATGAACAATACGGCCTCCACCCCGCAGCGCCGAGCGCTGGTCGTCGATGAAGACAAGGACCGCTATCGCCGCAAAGACCGAAACACGGCCCTGAAGAATGCAGGATACAAGGTGTATCCGGTGCTGCGCATGCCCGACGCGCGCGGCCGCTGCAAGCCCGGCGCATTCGACTTAATCGTCGTGAATGTTGTCGAAAACGCCAATGCGGCGATCGAACTGTGCGACCACATCAAGAATTGCGATCCCGCGCAGAAGCTCTTCATGATTGCCGATGGAAAAGCAGGTCTGCCGCAGCGCGATTACGTCGTCTCAAGCTGGGATGAGCTGATGGAGAAGATCGCCGGCACCAAGAATGTCGATCAAAGCCCACGGGAAATGGTGGCGGCCTAATAGGGGACAGGGAACAGGGGGACAGGTTACAGGGAAAGGCAGGTCTTTCAATTCCACCTCAGCCAACTTGCCCGCGGCGACATTCGAAGCTGCTGCTGATGATTAATTCGAGTTTTCCCCTGTTCTCTGTAACCTGTCCCCTGTAACCCTCCCTACATAACTTCCGGCGCTTCGATTCCGAGAATCGCAAGCGTCCGGATCAGCTCGCGTCGTACTACCGCAGCGGTCGCCAGGAGAAGCGCTTTTCTCCCCGCATCTTCTTCTGTGAGAATGTGATGGCGATGGTAGAAGTTGTTGAATATCTGCGCGAGCTGAAACGCAAACTTCGCCAGATACGCCGGCTCGGTGGTCGAGATGCACTGATCCACCATTAACGACAGCTTTCCCGCCGTAAGCCACAGCTCCCAGATATCATCTTCCCGATTTAGGAAGATTGCGAATTCATCGGAGAACTTCAGAGACTGTTCCGGAGTCGTATCGCCTTTGCGGAAGATATTCGAAGCGCGCACGATCGCATACTGCACGTACGGACCGGTTTCCCCCTCAAAACTAAGCGCGTCTTTGAAATCGAACGCGATTACCGCATTCTTCGTGAACTTCAACATGAAGTAGCGCAAAGCGCCGATGGCAATCTGCGTCGCTGTTTGTTTCCGCCCTGGGGCCGCAAGCTCCGGATGGCGGGCATCAACTTCTTTCCGCGCTGAAGCGATTAGCGCGTCCAGCAGGTCGTCGGCTTTCACGCCGAAGCCTTTGCGGCCTGATACCTCGATGTACGAGCGCTTCTGCTCTTCCGTGGGAACGTCGTAGCCGAGCTCCATCGCACATCGCGGCGTCAGCGCGACCATTTCGTACGAAAAATGGGTGTAATGGGATGCCTGCTCGGTGTACCCGAGCGCGCGCAAGGCTTCGATAACGTTGTTCTGAGGATCGGACTGGCGTGAGTCGATGACGTTATAGATTTCGCCCACGCCACCAAAATGCGGATGATCGGCCTCGCCGCTCTCGGCGGAGATCCAGCAGTCGTGCCCATCCGGATAGAGATAGAAGCGCCTGTACCCGAAGTCGCGCCCCAGCAGACCGAACTTCCAGAGGTGATAGGCGATGTCTTTGCCGACATACGTGACCGTGCCGTTCGAGCGCACGATGACTTTGTCGTCTTCTTCAGCTCCGTCTGCCGAAGCCGAAGCTGCCGAAGATCGCTTCATCACCCAACAGCCGTTGTTTTTGCCTTCGGTCTCAAACCGCAGCACGCCTTTCTGTTTCATCTGCTCGAAGGCCAAGTCCCAGAAATGGAGATGAAGAATCTCGCTCTCACGGGGCAAGAAGTCGTAAGTGATCTCGAGACGCTGCATGGTCTCGAGATGGCGTTTCAGAATGGCCGTCGCAATCAGGTCGGCAAGACGAGCAGTGGGGTTGTTTCCTTCTTCAAGTTTGTGCAGTGCGTCGAGACGAAACTGCTTGTGCGCGGGATCCTGTTCATACCACTGCGAGACCCGCGCATACAAATCCCAGCAGTAGTAATCGAACCGAGGCTGTTGGATAAGCGCCTGGACGTCTTCGTAGGACTTGCGTTCAAGCTGCTCAAATCCAACAACAACATCTGCAACCTGCACGCCGGTGTTGTCGATGTAGTTCTGCACGTCGACCGGGTGACCCGCTTCGCGCAGCAAGCGGACGAAGGTGTCGCCGAGAATCGCGTTTCGCAAGTGACCGATATGTGCGGCTTTGTTCGGATTGATGCTGGTGTGCTCGACCAGCACTTTGTCTCTCTGCTGCGTTTTCACTGCGTGCGCAAGCATCTGCCGGACGAAGGCGCCACGGTCAACCCGGGCATTGATGTATCCGGCTCCTGCGATGTCAAATGACGCAAAGCCCGAAATGGAACCGAGTTCCGAAACCAACTCTTCAGCGGCTTTGCGCGGTGGCTTTCGCAGCCTCTTTGCTAGTTCGAATGCGAGCGGCAGCGCGTACTCGCCGAGCGCAACCTTGGGCGGCTGCTCGATGACAATGTTCGGCAGATCGAGGTCATATTTCTGGCGCAGGATCGCGCGTACACGTTGGCCGAGTAATTGCTGGAAGTGAAGGTACAAGGAGCCTCGGAGCGTGGGGGCGTTGGCGATAAAAATTCGATTATAAACAGCAGATTACGATGATTCGTCGCGTTGACGCTGTCTGACTCAGCCCCTATGATGAAGAATTGTCGTCTTCATCGCGTCCATAGCAGCAAGCTAGCGCCGGAGACTCTCGGATGCACGGCCCTCGGCTGTGCCAAAACAGCATGGAAACAGGCGCAAAGTTCTACATCACAACCCCGATTTACTACGTCAACGCGCGTCCCCACGTTGGACACGCGTACACGACCATCGTCTGCGATGTAATCGCCCGCCGCCAGCGCATGCTCGGGGCCGACACCTTCTTTCTTACCGGCACCGACGAGCATGGCCAAAAGATCGAGCGCTCCGCCGCGGCGGCAGGGAAGAGTCCCAAGCAATGGACAGACGTTGTTGCCGGTGAGTATCGCGCGCTTTGGGATCGGATGGGCATCAGCTACGACGGCTTCATCCGCACCACCGACAAAGAGCATGAAGAAGGCGTTCAGCACCTGTTTCGCGTAATTCGAGACAAGGGCTACATCTATAAAGGAACATATACCGGACAATATTGTGTTTTCGACGAGCTATACGTCGATGCCCCGCCGGGAGCGCCGTGTCCCGATTGCGGAAGACCGACGGAGACCATCAGCGAAGAGAACTACTACTTCAAGCTGTCGGAATTTCAGGACAAGCTGCTGAAGCTGTACGAGGATCATCCAGACTTCATCTGGCCGGAGACGCGGCGTAACGAGGTGATCGCGTTTGTGCGCGGAGGACTAAAGGATCTGAGCATCAGTCGTACCACCGTGCGCTGGGGCATTCCGGTGCCTGATGATCCGAAGCACGTTCTTTACGTCTGGTTCGATGCCGATGCGAACTACATCACGGCAATCGGCTACGGCGCGGACGACGCAAAAGCAAAGAAGAAGTTCGCGCGTTACTGGCCGGCCGATGTTCACATGGTCGGCAAAGAGATCGTTCGCTTCCATGCTGTGTACTGGCCGGCGTTTCTCATGGCTGCAGGCTTGCCATTGCCGAAAAAGATCGTCGTCCATGGCTGGCTGCTCTTCGAGCAGGACAAGATGTCGAAGTCGCGCGGCAATATCGTTCGCGCCGAAACTGTCGTTGATGTTCTCGGCAACGATGCTCTCCGATATTTCCTGCTTCGGGAAGTCGTCTTTGGCCAGGATGGCAGTTTTTCATTCGACGCTCTGGTGCAGCGGTACAACTCCGACCTGGCGAATGATCTGGGAAATCTGTCGAGCCGAACGCTATCCATGATTGCGCGCTACTTCCGCGAGCAGATTCCTTATCCCTCGGCGAAAGCCTCGCGTAGCGCCAGCGATGACTCGATCGCGCAGCTTGCAGGAGAAGTCATCCAGAGCACGAATGAGCTGTATTCCGGCTTTCAGTTTTCGCGCGCGCTGGAGAGTGTATGGTCGCTCGTGAGCGCGGTGAACAAATACATCGTAGAGAACGAGCCGTGGCAGCTTGGTGAGCAAAAAGATGAAGCCAGCCTCGCCCGTCTTGCTACTGTTCTGTACACCAGCGCGGAAGCGCTGCGAATCATCACGGCTCTGCTACATCCTGTTCTGCCAAGGGCGACAGCGCGAATTTGGGCACAGCTCGGACTTGGCGACATCGCCAGCTGTCGGCTGAATGACTTGAAATGGGGACAACTGAAGTTGGGCACCAAATTGGGAAAAGTCGAGCCGGTATTCCCGCGCGCAGAGAAGAATGCCGTGCAACGCATGCAGGAAGCTGAGCAGGCGCGTTCGTCGAGTGCGGCTTCAGCGCAACCTGCCGGAGCGGGAACGAAAGCAGGTCAGCCTGCAACCCAGGCCGCAGTCGCACCAGCCGCTGCAAGTGGTACGCCCGCCGGCACAAGTTCGACAGCGGCGCAGCGCGCAACCGAAGCTGGCGGAGCCGGAGGCGCTCCGAGCAGCACCACAGACGGCCGCATTACCATCGACGACTTTGCCAAAGTGGAACTGCGGGTTGGTCAGGTGAAGAGCGCCGAGAAGGTCAAAGGTGCGGACAAGCTGCTGAAGCTTGAAGTCGACATCGGCAGCGAAGTGCGCACGATCGTCGCCGGCATCGCCGAGAAGTATGCGCCTGAAAAAGTCATCGGCATGAAGGTCGTGATCGTCGCCAATCTTCAGCCACGCAAGCTGCGCGGTATCGAATCGAATGGGATGATCGTTGCCGCCTCCGTTGGCGATAAAGGCCAGCCTGTCCTCGCCAGCTTTCTCGAAGATGTGCCGATCGGCGCGCGGCTCAAGTAATGCTGGTCGATTCGCACGCGCATCTCGAAGGCCCTCGATTCGACTCCGATCGCACGGAAATGCTCGAACGCGCTCGTGCCGCAGGCGTGACTGCGATTCTTGCCATCGGCAGCGGCACTGGACCAGGCACACTCGATTGCGCTATCCGCATCGCTGAGCAGCACGACTGGATCTACGCTTCCATCGGCATTCATCCGCACGAGGCCAGGCTGGCCGGCGAACTGGATTACCAAGAGCTGGAATCGTTAGCTCGCCATCCGCGCGTGATCGGCTTTGGCGAGATTGGGCTCGATTACTACTACGACCACTCGCCGCGCGACGTGCAACGAAAAGTCTTCATTCGTCAGATGGAGATCGCTCGCGCTGCCAAGCTGCCGATCATTATCCATTGCCGTCCCTCAGCCAATTCAGAAAATGCATGGGATGACACCCTGCAGCTTATTCGTGAGCACTGGAGTTCCACTGGGCTCGGAGGAGTGCTCCACTGCTTCACCGGCGAGCAGAAGCATGCAGCCGCAGCCCTGGACATGGGCTTCATGATCTCGTTTGCCGGAAACGTGACGTTCCCGAAAGCGGACAACATCCGAGAATCCGCCAGTTCCATTCCGCTTGACCGCCTGCTGGTTGAAACAGATTCGCCCTTTCTCGCTCCCATTCCCTATCGCGGAAAACGCAATGAACCAGCATTCGTAGCGCAGACAGCGGCGAAGATCGCAGAGCTCCGAGGAAAGAACGCAGAGGAGATCGGTCAGCTTACGGCTATGAATTTCTTTCGATTTTTCAAGCTCGGTTAACCCGCGTTGCTGGCGACCTCCTCCGATGAATCCTCGCCTGCCGAAAGACCGACGCCGGATTGCCGAATCGCCGACGCCTGGTGTTGCTGTTGGTCCAGCCCGATCACCGAAGCCGATCGTCCCCAGCCATCCTACGGCTTGGTCACCTTCAAATCGGTCACAGTTCCGTCAGTATTGTGCGCGAAGCGAATCCCATACACGCCATCGGTCGACTTCAGTTTCCCTGGCACCACCAGCTCCGATTTATCGAAAGTCTTCACTACTGTGCCGTTGATGATGCAAGAGACTTTATCGCCCTTCACCTGCATGGCGATCTCCTGCGTCACCGGCTGCCCTGGTCCCGCGGCCTTGTGCACGGCATCGTTCGCCTCGCGCCTTCCATTCAACTGGAAAGCATCCGGCCCAAAGCCACGCACGATGAAGTTCCCATTGCCATACGCCGCGCAGTAGATATAGCTCTGCTGCGGAGTTCCCATATCATTTCCGGCAATCACAATCCCATAAGGATGCGGATGCGTATTCAGGTTCATAAACTTCGGCTCAGTAAACGTCGCCGACACGGTGTAGTCGCCCTTGGCCACATTCTTTGGATTCCAATACGTGATCGCCGGGCCGGTGGTCACGTGCAGAGCGTCGCCCTCTTTTGAGAGCTTCGCATCGTTCACCGTCTGTCCGGCCTTCTCCGCACTGGGATCGACTTTCCCCTGCCAACCCGGAACCGAAATCCCTCCACCGGCTATCTTGCGATTAGCATCCGCCGATTCCTGCGCATATAGAAGATTAGCGGCAAACAGCGCTACAGCGGCAACAGTACACAGACGCCCAACAAGTCGCATAGAAGTCCTCTCCCGAATCAAGAATGCTGATTAAACACCGACCATGATTATAGAGTTTGGAAGCCCTGAAGGCACTTGACTGAGTTTTCCCTACTCTCCGTGTGCGACCTATCCGTTAGCGTGCTTCCGGAAGCTTTGCCGTTTCGCCATGCCGGTTGTATTCGCAACATTGCCAATCATTGCACCCAAATGGCTGATGAGACTATGTTTTGCCTATGGGTTACCTTCTCTTTGCCGTTTGGATAGCTATTGTTTACATCTGCTGGCACTTTGTCGTGAAAGTCGCAGGCGCGCGTGGTCATGATGAGCTCAAAGGTTTAGCAAGGATTGATCTGCCAATCCACAAGTTTCACCTAGTGTTTCTACCTATCGAAGGAGAGGCTGAAGCACTCCGCTATTCCGCGCGCAGCGATCGCATCGGATCGGTTGAGGCTGCGCGTTGAGCGGGAAGAGCTGTCGCGGCGAGCCCCAACAGCAAAACTGAGAGCGCAGCGAACGTAAGTACCACGGGATCGGAAGCTCCCACACCAAAAAGGAAAGACCGCAATAGCCGCGATGCTGCAACCGTTCCGATGAGGCCGATAACGCAGCCTGTGACGACCAGTTTTCCACCTGATACAAGAACGAGCCCAAGAATTCCTGAACGCTGCGAACCAAGCGCCATGCGAATCGCCATTTCCTGCGCCCGTAACGCGACGGAGAATGCGATGACGCTGTAGATCCCGAGCACGGCAAGCAGGATGGCCGCAACAGCAAATGCAGCGATCACGCTTGTGTTGAAGCGGCGGGGAGCTTCACTTTCTGCAAGCCCGTGCTCCATCGTCTGCACCTGCGTAAGCGGGAGCTGCGGATCGATGGACCGCACAGTATTGAGTAAAGCGTTTTCCATTTGCTCAGGCGCCGATGCGGTTCGCAGGGCAATGTAGCCGCCATTTCCGTTGAGGTCGTCCGGCCTGCCTAGCGGACCGATAGCGGCCTCGACCTGTTGGAGTGGTTGATAGAACTGCTCCTTGTCCGGAGCGTCAGGGGATCCTTGTTTAAGGTTGGCCACCTCTCCGATCACCGTGAGCCATGGCGTCTGCATGTCTTTGACGCCGATGCGGAGACGCTTGCCAATCGGGTCCTGGTTTGGCCAGATATCCTGCGCGAGCTTGTGATTGACTAGAACCACGAGCTGCCCTTTGGCATTGTCAGCGTCGTTGAAGACGCGACCGCGAAGCAGAGGAATTCCCATCGCGGGAAAGTAGTCGCCCTCGACAACCATCGGCGTCGCTGTATTGAGACCACTACCTGGTGGAGGGACATAGCCATCGGCGATGAAAGCTTCGTTGCTGTTCCCACCCGAGGCAGGAAGGATAGAGGTCAGACCGACGGCGCGAACCCCAGGCAATTGCTGGAGACGACGAATCAGCTCGCGGTTGAATTCATCCACTGCTGCTTGCTTTGCGTACTGTTTCTGCGGCAGCGCATAACTGGCGACCAAGGTATGGTCAGGACGAAACCCGAGATCCACCGCACGCATTTTTTCAAAACTGCGTAACAGCAGGCCACATGCGGCGACCAGAACCATCGCTACCGCGATCTCCGCTACCACCAATGCCGAACGCAGGCGCGCGTGCCCGCTGCCGCTGGTTCCGGTGCGACCACCTTCTTTGAGGGCTTCGTTCACATTGGTGTGCATCGCGGCAAATGCAGGCGCCAATCCGCAGATGATTCCGGTAACGATTGCCAACACAAACGCGAAGCCCACTACTTTCCAATCAAGACCGATTTCGCTGATTCGCGGCAGCGTCTCCGGCAATAGCTTCACTCCAATTCGGAGCGCCGCCGCTGCCAATGCAAGTCCCACAATTCCTCCGGCAATGCTGAGTGCCAGGCTCTCGAGGAGAGTTTGCCGGAGCAGCGCCGAGGATCGCGCTCCGATCGCCAGCCGCACTGCGATTTCGCGGCGACTGCGAATGGCGCGAACCAGGAGCAAGCCCGCGAGATTCGCGCAGGCAATCAACAGCACAACCGCAACTGCCAGAAACAACGTGCGAACCAGCGCGCGAGCCTGGCGAATCGTCTCCTCGCGCAGGGAGTGAACTACGGCGTTGATATGCAGGCTTGCCATCCACGCGGGATAGTTCCGCATGGTCTCTTTAGCGACTCGTTCGGCATCGCTTTGCGCCTGAGCCGCCGTAACCCCGGGCTTCAGTCGTCCCACCATATTGAAGTTCCATGAAGCGGAGCCGGTTGTGAGCTCCTGATCGGTTAGGCTCATCGGAACCCACAGGTCACTGTTGTTCAAGTGTCCAGGTACCAGAGGAAACTCGAAGCTCCTCGGCATTACTCCGATCACGATGTAGGGTTTTCGGTCGAGCAGAATCTTCGTGCCCAGCACGTGAGGATCGCCATGCAGCCTGTTTTGCCAGAGCGAGTAACTGATGACCGCGACTTGTTCCTTCTGCTCGTCTTCCTGCTGTGTGAAGAAACGGCCCATTAGCGGCGAGACCTGCAGCGCAGGAAAAACTCCGGCAGACATGCGTGCAGCGTTCACTTGCGCCGGTTCGCCCGCTCCGGAGAGTTCAAAAGCAGTTTGGCCGTATCCTCCAAGACTCTCGAAGCTGTGCGTGTCACGCGTGTAGTTCCGGATATCGGGAGCGGTGACTCCGTCTTCGTCGCCTCCTCCCAAATCGACTCCCTGAAGAACGTCGGCGAGCGAAACCAGACGGCTTGGCTCCGGAAAAGGAAGCGGGCGCAGCAATACGCCTTCAACGACGGAGAAGATCGCCGTCGTCGCGCCGATGCCTAGACTCAGCATTAAGACTGCCGTTGCGGAAAATCCCGGCGACTTGCGAAACTGCCGGACAACAAACTTCAAATCGCGAACAAGGTTCTGCATTCATTTTCCTTGAGCCCAGAGTAATCACATAACCATGCGATGTGGTACGCAGGATGTTGTATGAAGGTTCTAACTGAGAATGCAATTCATTTTCCGAGCCGAACAGTTCCGGATGTCGTTCACATTATTGAGATTACTCGCCAAGCACTTCATCCTGTCGCGCCAGCCGGCTGTTCAGAGCTGAAAGTGCTTGTGCGAAGTCGAACACGAAAAGAGACCTCAGAAGTACATTCGAGGCCTTAGTGCCTGTTGCCCTTCGACCTGCTTAGTTACCAGCAACCAGCAGCTCTTCCGAGTTGTTTGGAGGACGAAGGCCATCGGTCCTGCCGGCGAAGTATCGCTGGGCAAGTTCTGCCGCCGATACGTGCTGGACGTGGCGAAAGCCTGCTTCGCAGGCCATCGCCAGCATCTTCGTGGGCGCGAAGAAGCTGATGAACGGTGTGCCACTTATTCGAGCCCCTTCTGCTGCTCGTTCCATTCCGGGACGCACCTCAGGATCCATCATTTCGATCGGCACTAAGAACGACATTACAAATTTGGAACGTGGCGGCAGTGCGGCGAGCTGGCGCAGCGTGGCCGCAATCGCGTCCTGGCTCAGGTACATGCTCACACCGGTGCATGCGACGACAGCCGGGCGTCCGGGATCGAAGCCCGACGCTACGAGCCGCATCCACCACGCATCGCCTGCTTCGAAGTCAACTGGCACAAATCGCAAGAAGGACGGTATGCCGAAGCCAAGATCGATGAGCCGCTGTCGTTTCCACGCCTGCGCGCCCGGTTGATCGATCTCAAAGACGAGCAAGCGCGAGGCCAACTCCGGACGGCGCTGTGCAAACGTATCAATCCCCGCTCCGAGAATGACGTACTGCGGAAGGCCGCGCGCAGCTTCTTGCTCCACGAGATCTTCGACGAAACGAGCGCGTGCCAAAATGGAAGCGCGAAACGGCCGGGTGAAGGGACTCATGTCCGGACGGCTGCGCCATCTTTCATCCGGAGCGACTAGCTTTAGTCCGATTTCGTCTACAAACACGTGCGGCGACGGATCGACCTGAAGGTGTAGAGCACGCCACAACGCGACGCGCACAGCGGTGTCATCTGGCGCGACGATTTCCTTATCGCCTTCGTTAAGTCCCATGTGAAATCACTCTAGACGATTCAACCTGGTAGCTACCGAGTGAAACGTGCGGCTCAGCTTGTAATTGCTCATCCTCCAGGCTGCTGAGCTGCTAGCAAGAGACTGGTTATTGCAAACAGGGTGAGTTATCCATCAAATCAGGAAAGGACGTCTTCGGTCGAGGTCAGCAGAAAACAGGTACAGCCGGTTTCACTCCACACTCGGTGGTCCACGCTGCCCGCCTCGCTGTGGATGAAATCGCCGGGATACAACGTTCTATCGTCCACCTTCAAGACGCCGTGTAGAAGATGCAGTTCTTCGACGCCGGCATGCGTGTGTCCTGGATAGTCAGTACCGGGATCGAGCCGTACCAACATGCTCACGCTGTGGTTCTCCTCGTTTTTCGCGAGGATTTTGACCTGAATACCGGGCGCAGCTTCTTCCCATTCTGGTCCAACTGTCGCCTCGGGCGGAGCCGCGAATGGCTGCGTTCCGGCTTCGCTGGCGATTCGGTTCGCCAGCCGCGACCACAGCGATTCGGTTGGGCGCAACACCTCGGTGGACCAGCCGACAAACGACCGGATAACAGGGCGGAGCGTCTCGAGTTCCTGGCGGCACTCCTCGCATGACGAGATTTGAGCTTCCGCTGAAGCCAGCTCGCTTGGAGGGAGCGCCTGCAAGGCAAACAGGAACACGCGATCCAGATGCTCTTGATTGTGGGTGCCCGGTTTTACTTTCATCCGGTCTTTAATCCCCTTTCAGCGCTTCCCGAAGTTTTCCCAGTCCGGAACGAATTCGCGTTTTCACGGTTCCGAGAGGCTGATTCAACTTCTTTGCCGTCTGTTCATACGTCAATTCAGAGAAAAATGCAGTTTCGATCGCGTTTCGTTCTTCCGGAGTCAGAACCTCGAGCGCATCCCGCAATACTCGGCTCTGCTCCTCAAACAAGCAGGCCTGCTGAGGATCCACAATGTCCGTTGTTGGCCCTAAACTGTGCGGATATGTATTCACTCGTTTTTTTCGCTGATCGAAGCGCAGGCGATCAATGGCCCGGCTGCGCGCCAGGTTCATGATCCAGCCGGAGACCGATCCGTTCGCGGGATCGTAGCCAGCCGCCCTTTGCCACACCTCATGGAAGACGTCGAGGCTGACTTCTTCGGCGGTTTCTCGATTCATAACGATCCGGACAATCAGCGTAAAGACAATTCGGTGCGTTTGCTGGTAAAGGGAATAGAGAGCACTCTGATCACCCCCGGCGACAGCTCGGACGAGCCGCAACCACTCGTCCTCAGATACCCGAGACTTAGACTTATCGGCGTAGAGAATCTCGCCGAGCGTCTGTCTAACGGGTGGAGTATCCCCGACCGTCTTGGTAACCGGCGCACTCACACAAAAATTGTGCTAGGCACAAACGTGCGAGTCAAGAAGCCGGAGAAAGAACGCTCCAGGAGTGCACTCCCGCAGGCTGCGTCAACTTACGCCATACCAGCATAAACGCCAAAAGTCGGCAGCCGGATTTGAATGGACCAAGTAAATGTCGTCGTGCGTTGCCACAGGAAGAACGTTGCGTGCTGGTACAAATCCAAAATCTGATGATTGACGTTTACATAGGCGAACGTTATCCCGCTCATCCTTTTAAAAGGAGATTCGGAGATGAAGGACAGCCAGAAGTCGATACGGCAACAAGCACAAGATTTCATGAATGCACATGCGGTGGCTTCGCTTCTCGACTGCGCAACCGGATCGCGCGTACCACAAACCGGCATCTATGAAGTCATTCATCGCGGCCGTCACCGCGAGTCCCATGAGGCCGTTCTCATCAGCGGCAATGTCTTCCCAGCCTGCGAAGGCTGCGGTGCGGCCGTACAATTTCGACTACTCAGGAGCGTACCTTACATCTTCCGCGGAGGATTCCGCACGGAAGCATAGCCGTCTTCTTTCCCGAGTTCGGCCACCGGCAGTAAAGCCCAGTGATGTTGGGGAACCTGGGTAGAACGTCAGTACGCGGAGGGCTGCAATGTGATTGCGATGAACTGATCCGCTCTGCCGATGGCCAGAGCGCAGCTTTGCGAACCTCCCGCCGATTGTTGGGCGCGGAACAATTCGCCGGTATGCATCGAAAGAAACACCTGCTTTCTCAGCTTCTCCTCACTGACGCAAATCTGTCGAAACAGTTCTGTAATCCGATGGGCCTACATCTATTGCCCCCGTTTTCAAATCTATTTTCTGAAATCGGAAGCAGTCGAGTTACATCCCAGCAGTCCAGCAGAGCTTCGAGCAAAAGTTGATCGGGTTTCTATCCAATCACGGTAGTTGGTTTGCACGGTCATCTAGCAGCTCGCAGTGGTAATGGATCGTCTAAACTCGGGAATAAATTGAGGTTTAACAACACCTCGGACTCTGGACATGACTCACCAGCATCAAGTCACGCTTTCGACATCAGGTCACGGCCGCATGCACGATCTTACCGGCGAGGTCGCTGCAATCGTCGCGCATTCGAAGATCAAAACCGGAATTGTGAACATCTTTAATGTCGGCAGTACTGCGGCAGTGGGAACAATTGAATTCGAGCCGGGCCTCGAAAGAGATTTGCCGGCCTTGCTGAACAAATTAATTCCGCCGAGTCGCAACTATGGGCATGAACAGACGTGGCACGACGGTAATGGTCATTCTCACTTGCAAGCGACGTTACTCGGTCCATCTCTGACGGTGCCTGTTGCAGACGGCAAGCTGGTGCTCGGAACGTGGCAGCAGATATTTCATCTTGAATGCGATGTGCGGAGCAGGGAACGGACGGTAGTGATCACCGTCACCGGCGACTGAGCCTGGCGCTTCTTGGGCGGTCGGCTTGCTAGCGTAAATCGGACAATCGATAAAGGAGACTGGCATGCGCAGCTAGCTTAGTCTTGAGTCCGTCTTGCCTTCCCAAATCGGTCTTCCGCCACAAATCGCGGATGGTTGCGCTTGGAGCTGAGGTAGACTTCCGTAAACTTTTTCCGAAACCAAATTTGCGAATCCGTGCTCAAGCGGCAGGAGGTGTGTACATGCTCAATCGACTTCAGAGGATTACACTGATCGGCGTGATCGGCATGTTGGTGTTTGGCAGCATTGCCGCATCGGCGGCGAACTGTGAGCGGCGCGTTCGCAATGCTGAGATGCAACTTCAGCGCGCGGTTGCGCGTCATGGAGTGAACAGCCGACAGGCGGAAAAGAAGCGTCGGCATCTGGAGCAAGTTCGAGCCACGTGTCACTGGCGGTGACGACTAAAAACAGAACCGCCGTCTCTAGACGGTGGCTGGAGATGGCCGAAGTGGCCAGTTCCGGTAGAACCATGCCGCAAGCAATCTGGAGAAATGCCGCCGCAACCACGCGGCTGCCCCGCCGGCTAACACAGCGGTTCTGTTACGCGCTAGTTCGGAAGCGGTAGTGGTGGTCGATTTAGCAGACTGAGGAAGCGCGGATCTTTTCTATAGTTGGCAAATTCGCGATCCTTCTCGAATCCTTCCGATACTTTGTAGCCTTCTTCCATCGCTTTCTTCAGGTACAGAAGACAGCGATCAACATCTCCGCGCGTCGCGAACATCTTTGCAATTACGTATGAGTAACGTGCGCGTTCCTCGGGCGAGGACATCTGTGCCGTAATGCCGGCTTGCGAATGGCGTTCGAAGATATCGGGATCGAGCGACAGCGCGGTGGCGTACTCCTTGCTCGCCTTTTCATATTTGTGCTGCGCGAAGTAGGCGGTTCCAAGATTGCTGTGGAAGCTGGCCGAATCGTTGTTCATGCCGATGGCGCGATGATAGTACTTTACGGCTCTCCCATAGCTGCGCATGTTGTAATACACGACGCCTAGATTGTTAGTCGCCTCAGGAAACTCACGATTGCTCTTGATGGCACGCTCGAACAGATGCTTGGCTTCGTTGAAGTGCAGCATCTGCAGCTCGGCGATGCCCTCCTTGTTGTAGAGCTGTGCCGGAGAGGGGCTCTTTTTGATGGCCGCTTGGTAATAGTCGATCGCGTCAGCGTAGTACTTTTCGGCGCGCAGGATGTCGCCACGTTCTTCGAGCTCCTTCACGGTTGCTGTCGGCGATGGCGGCTCGATGCGACGCAGTTGCGTCGGCGTGGTCATGGTTTGCGAGCTGTCATTAATGAGGGGAATTTCGGTTTGAGCAAACGATCCGACAGCGGTGAAAGCGAACAGTAGCGCGAACCAGGAACGATACATCACGATGACCTCCCCAGGTCGATGGTCGCGGGTTCTACCTCGGCGCAGGCTGTGGTTGAGAACTCTGCGGCGAATGTTGGTCCTTATTATCTCCCTTAATGGCCCCAAAAAGCTTGCCAAAAAAGCCCTTTTTCTTCTTATCGTCGTCGGCACTGGCGGCTTGGGCAGGCTGCGCCGGCTGGCCGGGCTGGACTACCGTTTGACCAGTCTGGGTAGTCTGGCCCTGCTGTCCGGGATTAGACACCGGAGGTGGTGTCGGCGGCTTTGGACCAACTCCGAAGAGCTTTTGGAAGAAGTTGCGCTGGTCGCCTGCAGTCATCTCGCAGGTCTGGCTGGGCTGAGTGCCGGCAATAAACGCGGCAGGGTAATCGTTGGGACAAACGGGTGTCGCCAAGTAATTCGTCACTTTGTCGAGGCTTACTTCGACGACTCCCGGCGGCGGCGTAAAGTCTTTTGCCCCGTCTTTGTACTGAGGAAGGGCAATGGCCCGCTTCATGAACTCTGCCCAGATCGGGGCCGCGGTCTTCGATCCTTCAAGGCACAATTGGCCTCTCGGGCACATATCGCTGTAGTCATCAAACCCAACCCACACGATGGTGAGCAGGTTGGTGGTGTATCCCGCAAACCAAGCGTCGTGCGAAGTGCCGGTCTTGCCCGCTGCGGGTGCAGTAAAACCTTCGCGGCTGCGTACTCCGGCTGCCGTGCCGTAGTTAATGACGCCTTCCATCATCTTCGTGACCACATACGCAACGCGAGGATCGAGAACCTGACGGGTGTCGGTCGTGAAGTCCTGGATCACGTCGCCCTTAGCATCCCGAATGGAGGTAACGAAAATCGGCGAGATGCGTGTTCCGCCGTTGGCGAAGACCGTATAAGCACCTGCCATCTCCATGGGCGTGGCATCGTAGGACCCAATGGCCATGGCGGGAGTGGCACGAACCGACTTGATTCCGGCGGCGCGAGCGAGGGCTACGACCTTGTCATATCCCACTGCTTCGGCGACTTTAATGGTTGCGTTGTTCAGCGAATGTGCGAGGGCGAAGCTGGCACTGACCGGGCCAAAATACTCGTCCATGAAATTCTTCGGCGTGTAGACCTTGTCTTCATACTGGAAGACCGTCGGAGCGTCGTCGATGATGCTGGCAGGTGTGAACACCGGCTGCGTTCCCGTGACGCCGCTATTCAGTGCAGTAGCAAAGACGAACGGCTTGAAGATGGATCCGGTTGGACGGCTGGCGGTTGCGTGATTCAACTGGCTGAAGCCGTAGTTGCGTCCGCCGGAAAGAGCGAGAACTGCGCCGGTGTGCGGATCGATGCAGACCAGCGCCACCTGAGCCTCAGGACCGGGCTTCACCGTCGTAACGTACTTCGCGTTCTTGCCTTTTCCCTCGCGCACTTTCTTCGTGCGCTGCTTGCGCACGAGATCGTCCACCTGCTTCATGCCGACATCGATGGCACTCGCAGCCGCTTTCTGCAGATCAAGATCGAGGCTGGTGTAGATGCGATAGCCGTTGTCGTTCAGATCGCTGTCGCGATATTGCGAGAGCAGCGATTCGCGGACCATATCGACAAAGTACGGAGCGTCACTGGCCTCCACATTCGGCGGCGCCAGCTTCAATGGAGTCGCTTTGGCCTGGTCGGCCTGCGCCTGCGAGATCACATTGTTTTCCACCATGGCCTGCAGCACGAGATTCCGGCGCTCCATCGCGCGATCAGGATGGCGGTAGGGCGAGAAATACGTTGGGCCGTTCACGATGCCGGCCAGCAGTGCCGCTTCGGGAAGATTGAGGTCGCCTATGTCCTTCCCAAAATAGGCCTGTGACGCCTCGCCGAACCCTTTGATGGTGAAGGAGCCGCGCTGGCCCATGTCGACCTGGTTTACATAGAGTTCAAGAATCTGCTTCTTCGAGAGACGCTGCTCCAGTTCGATGGCAATCAGCATCTCTTCCATCTTGCGCTTGATCGTCTGCTGCGGAGTAAGGAAGAATCCACGCGCGAGCTGCATGGTGAGCGTCGAGCCGCCCTGCTTGTGTCCGCCGCGCAGGTCGATCAGAACAGCTTCGACCAGACGGTAGTAGTTCACGCCGCTGTGCTGGAAGAAGCGACGATCTTCGATGGAGAGAATCGCATTGACCAGTACCTGCGGCATATCGTCATAGGTGATCAGCCGGCGCTTGGAGCGGTTCTCGCGATCAAAAAGTCCGGTTACCAGTTCAGGCTCTAGCTCGTATGCTTCGAGATCGGTGCCGCCTTTTTGGGTGATGCGGTCGATCTTGCCGCTGGTGAAGTGGAGGGTTGCGGATTCAGGCGTGTGATACGACTCCGGCCCGGGCTGCACCTCAATGTAAGAGGCCCCTTCTTTGTACGTTCCTACGCGCGAGGGGTTGCGGTCGCTCGCTTCCGTGTAGCCGGCGCGGCGGAGTTGATCGGCGATGCGGTCGGCAGTGAAATCCTCTCCGACCCTGACGGTTTCAGGCGCCGCGTAAATTTTGGCCGAGTTGGCGAAAATTGGCCCATTCAGGCGCTTGTCGACGATCTTCTGATACTTGACGTAGTAGTACGCAAAGACCCCGAACAGGACCATGCATACGATGATGAATCCGGCAACAGAGGCCTTGACGGCAGGATGGGAGAGTCGCTTGTGAATCCCCTGGCCGCGTGGAATTTTAATTTTAATTGCCAATGTGGTGACTGCTACCTAATAGATTAGACGAAAGTTGACGCATCATCCATGCCGCGTCTGGTGCTTTTGAAGGCACACGGCTTACCACTCCTGCGCCATTGGATTCAGAGACTTAAGCAGGGCCGCCGAAGACGGCAGTGTCAAAGAGTACACGTTTGTGGTCGATCCGACGCAAAATGTCAGCGCTTACTGAGTGGTGCGATTGGCCGGGACCGGATCAGCCGCATCTCCATTTTTTGTCGAAGGATGAAATTGAATGTCGAAAGGGTGAACTGCGGAGTCGATGTGTACCGTGTAATTTACGCCAATGCTGACGTCAAAGCCGTTTTTGCTGATCACTACACTTTCAGGATTCACAGGAATACTGAAATCGCTGATTTTTTGCGCCACCTGCTTACGAATGCCGTTTTCGTCCACAGCAGCATACTCGGTGTTGCGAGCAATGCTCTGAATCTCCTGCTGGAACTGGTACTCCTGAATATATGGCGGGAGCATTTTCCAGGCTAGGTAGAAAAAAGCTACGACGAGGAAAACCCCAAACAGTGCTTTAAGTCTCTGCATGGCTGAAGGCCACAATTACTGCGCAATTTGGCTTAATTTGTCAGTAATTTCGGCCATCGTAGCATCGGTAATTTGACGTGTCGAGCGTTGTACGAGCTCAACCCTACCTTCGGTAACCTTCTTGCCAACATTGATTCTGTAAGGGATTCCTACTAGATCAGCGTCTTTGAACTTCACGCCGGCGCGGTCTTCGCGGTCGTCCAGTAGCACGTCGAATCCCGCCGCGCTCAGCTTCGCGGCGAGTTCCTCGCCGGTGCTGCGAATAGTGCTATCAGCGACGTTCGTAGATGTGACCACTACGTCGAAGGGCGCAATGCTGCGCGGAAGCCAGAAGCCCTCATTGTCGTTGCTTTGCTCGATTGCCGACGTAAGGATGCGCTCGATGCCAATACCATAGCTTCCCATAATGGGAGCAACTTCCTTGCCCGATTGATCGAGCACGCGCGCGCCCATCGACTCTGAGTACTTGTAGCCCAACTTGAAGATGTGTCCGATCTCGACGGCTTTTGCAACCACCATCGGCGTTCCGCAATTGGGGCAGCCTTCCCCCGGCTCCACGTTGCGCACATCCACATATTGCTTGACTGCGAAATCGCGGCCAGGAGTGACGTTGCGCAGGTGGTACTCCTCTCTGTTGGCGCCGGCGATAAGATTCGTTCGGCCTTCAAGGGCTGTATCGACGACGACTTCGAGCCCGTTCAGGCCGATTGGACCGAGATAACCGGCAGGAGATTTGAAGGCCTGCTCAATTTCCTCCGCGTGCATGGGCCGAATTTCGCGGGCGCCCAGTGTGGCCAGCAGCTTGGCCTCGTTCAACATATGGTCGCCGCGTACGAAAACCGCGACAGGGCGATCTGTGTGCTTCCCATCTTTGCTATCCCAGGTTCCAATCAGGGCCAGCGTTTTGATCTTCTGTTTTGGTGAGACGCCAAGGTACTGCGCAACATCTTCGATCGTCTTCTTGCCGGGCGTATGTACTAATTCGGGAGAGCCGTTCCCAGTGGCTTTCAGGTCCTCTACTACCTGCAGGCGGGATGTCGCCTTTTCCAGGTTGGCAGCATAGCCGCACTTCGGGCAGCTTGCGACCATGTCTTCGCCCGCATCCGTGTAGACCATGAACTCGTGCGATTGCGATCCACCCATCGCGCCGGAGTGCGCTTCGACGACAACGAACCTCAATCCACAGCGGGTAAACGAGGCCGTGTAGGCGTCGTAGTGCTTGCGGTAAGAGACGTCCAGGCCAGCCGGATCGATATCGAACGAATACGAGTCCTTCATGATGAACTGCCGAACGCGCAGCAGTCCCGATTTGGGACGAGGCTCGTCGCGGAACTTGGTCTGAATCTGATACCAGATCTGGGGCAGCTGCTTGTAGCTGCGCAGCTCCTTGCGCGCAATCTCCGTCATGACTTCTTCGTGGGTCATGCCGAGGCAGAGGTCGCGTCCGTTGCGGTCCTTCAGGCGAAACATGTTGTCGCCCATCACCGACCACCGACCGCTGGCCTCCCACAGCTCGCGCGGATTCAGTGCGGGCAACAGGAACTCCTGCCCAATCTTGTCCATCTCCTCTCGGACGATCCTGATGATCTTATTGATGGACCGTTGGCCCATGAAGAGATAGGAGTAAATGCCGGCGGCGAGCTGGCGGACATATCCGGCGCGCACCAGAAACTTGTGACTGGCTACTTCGGCGTCGGCAGGAGCTTCGCGCAATGTGGGGATGAATAGCTGTGACCAACGATGCATGGGTAAGAGTTCTATTGTAGCGAAGGCTCAGTATTGAATCGGGCCATCGGGTGAAGTAAGAACCAAAGCCGGGCGATAGGCAATAAGCATAGGCAAAAAGTGCTTAGCCTAGGCAGTTTTGACCGCTAGTAGTTATTTTGCCTGCTACTAATCGCGAGTACGGAAGCCTCGCTTCGCCCATTGACCCGATGGCCCGATCATCGATGACTAGATCGATTCCGTTCCCCACAGATCATGCAGATGCACAACGCCCAGCAGTTGCGAGTCGTCTTCAACAACCACGAGCGATGTGATTTTTCGCTGCTCCATTAAATTGAGCGCAGTCATTGCGAACGTAGAAGGATTCACGGTCACCGGCGTCCCGGTCATGCACTCACCGGCTTTCAGATCCATCGCATCTTTGCCGCGGCGCTCCAGCAGGCGGCGAAGGTCCCCATCGCTGATTACTCCCAACAATTTCCCATTCTGGGCTACCGTCGTCATGCCCAGTTTCTTACGTGACATTTCGTAGATCACTTCGTGCATTGCCGTATCGGGCGAGACCCGCGGAAGCGCGTCGCCCGCATGCATGAAGTCTGAAACACGCATCAGCTTCTTGCCAAGTTTTCCGCCTGGATGCAGCTCAGCAAAATCCTCTTCCCTGAATCCGCGCCTCTCTGAGAGCGCTACAGCGATCGCATCTCCAAGGGCAAGCATTGCCGTTGTACTTGCCGTAGGAGCAAGGCCCAGATTGCATCCTTCCCGCGGAACGGAGCAGTCGAGAGCTACATCGGAAGCTTGAGCCAGTGTGGACTTCACATCGCACGTGAACGAGATCAGCGCATCTCCCACGCGCTTGATCTTCGCTAACAGCTTTAGGAGTTCTTCAGTTTCGCCGCTGGAGGAGAGCGCGATTACCACGTCGCCACTCGCGACCATTCCGAGGTCCCCATGCAATGCTTCCGCCGGATGCATGAACAAGGAGGGCGTACCGGTCGAGCTGAGCGTGGCCGCGATCTTCTGGGCGATGATACCGCTCTTTCCCATTCCGGTAACCACGACGCGTGCCGAGCAACGAAAGAGAAGATCGATCGCGCTCTCAAAGTCATGCTTCATCGGGCCTGCAAGCCGATTCGCAAGCGCGGTGAGAGCCTCCGCTTCAATGCGGATTACGTTTTCGCCGGTCGATGGCATTGGTGAGGAGATAGTAGCAAAGCCTATTCCCACTCGATCGTGCCAGGAGGCTTAGAAGTAATGTCGTACACCACACGGTTGATTCCGCGAACCTCATTGACGATCCGGCTTGAAATTGTGCGCAGCACCTCGTAGGGAAGCGGCACCCAGTCGGCGGTCATGCCGTCTTCGGAGTGAACCGCGCGAATCGCACAGGTGTACGCATAAGTGCGATAGTCTCCCATCACGCCGACCGACATAACGGGCAGCAGCACCGCAAATGACTGCCAGATTTGCGTATACAGCCCAGCCGCCTTGATTTCTGAAACCACGATGTCGTCAGCTTCCTGAAGCAGCTTCACGCGCTCAGGTGTGACCTCACCGAGGATGCGTACCGCAAGTCCCGGTCCAGGGAACGGCTGGCGCTGCAGAATCTCCTCCGGCATGCCCAGATCGCGGCCGATGCGGCGGACTTCATCCTTGAAAAGATCCTTCAGCGGCTCGATCAACTTCAGGTTCATCTTCTCCGGCAAACCACCCACGTTGTGGTGTGTCTTGATCGTCTGCGATGGCCCACGCACCGAGCGCGATTCGATGACGTCCGGATAAAGCGTCCCTTGCACCAGGAACTCAGCCTTGGAAGCTCTACCATTGGAACTCTTCTCCTGCTGATGGCGTCGGATGAGCTTCTCGGCTTCATCATCGAAGACGGCGATGAACTCATTGCCGATGATCTTGCGCTTCTTTTCGGGATCGGTAATGCCCTTCAGCTTCGCGAGAAAGCGCTCACCTGCATCGGCAGCGACCAGGTTTAAGCCCAGGCGATCGCGCAGGCTCTTCTGAACTTTGTTGAACTCATCTTTGCGCAGTACGCCGTTGTTGACAAAAACACACGTCAGGCGATCACCAATGGCGCGATGCACGAGCACGGCGGCAACTGAGGAGTCCACGCCCCCGGAAAGGGCGCAGATCGCGTGTCCCTCGCCAACCGTGTTCTTAATCGTCGTGACCGTCTCGTCGATGAAGCGCTGCGGCGTCCAGTTCGGCTCCGCATCGCAGATCTCGAAAACAAAATTGCGAAGCAAGTCCGTTCCCAATTTGGTGTGATGAACTTCGGGATGAAACTGCACCGCCCAGGTTCTTCGCTCAGGATTCTCCATTGCCGCCAGAGCGCTCGATGACCGGGCCACCACACGGAATCCGCTGGGCAATTCGCGAGCCTCGTCGCCATGTGACATCCAAACGGAGAGCGACGACGGAAGATTCCGGAATAGAGAAGAGGATGGATCCAGAACCTCGACTTGAGCGTGCCCGTATTCGCGCTTTGGACCGGGAACTACTTTTCCGCCAAGTTTGTGCGTGATGAAGTGCAGTCCGTAGCAAATTCCCAGAACAGGAACACCGAGTTGCAGCACGCGTTCGTCGGCCGGAGGAGCGTCGTCGTCATACACCGAGCATGGCCCGCCCGAAAGAATGATCCCCACAGGCGAGTAACTCTTAATTTCATCCAGCGGCGCGGTGCAGGGAAGGACGACCGAGAAGACGCGCTGTTCGCGGATGCGTCGCGCGATCAACTGGGTATACTGCGAGCCAAAGTCGAGGATGACGATGGATTGGGGATTCATGCTTGAGTGTCGCAGAAGGCAACCCCTTTTGTCATTCCGAACGAAGTGAGGAATCCCTATCCGCTTCCGTCCCGACTGCTAGGAGAAGTCAACCTACATAGCGGCAGTAGGGATTCCTCTCTTCGCGTCCGAAAAGCACAGACGCTACGCTCGGAATGACAAGGAGCAGACGGCTAATCGTATCTAAGCGCCTGGACCGGATCGAGCCTGGCCGCGCGCGCCGCAGGATAGAGTCCCGCAAGCAGGCTCACGATGATGGAGAATCCGATTGCTCCGAGCACCAGCCACAATGGCACCAGCCAAACATCGTCGGGGGTGAACTGCTGCTGGCGCTGCATGTAGATGCGCGTGCCGAAGTTGATCGCGCGCCCGATGATCCAGCCCAGCAGGACTCCGATTGCACCGCCGAAGACGCCCATCGCTCCGGCTTCGGCGAAGAACAGCTTCTGAACGTCACCATCACTCGCGCCGATTGCCTTCATGATTCCAATTTCCCGACGCCGCTCGAGGATTGACATCACCAGAGTGTTGATAATCCCAAGCGAAGCCACCGCGAGCGCGAGACTGCCGAAGATCCCCAGGAACAAATCGAGAATGGCAAAAAACCTGCGCAGGTTGCGCGTAGCGTCGAGCAGAGAAAATGTATTGTAGCCAAGCTGCTTGATCTGGTTCTCGATTCCTTCTACCTGGCTTGATCGAGTCGCGCGCACGATCAGCGCCGAGTAACTGTTGGCGAGCGGATCACGATCGCCTGCGAGGCGCACCTGGGTCATCTGCATCGGTTCGAGCTTGAGCGCGTAGTCGATGGGGACGTATGCGCCGGCGCTGCCCGCGCCGCGAATTCCGGCATCCGCCTTCGATTCCACCAGGCCGACTACCTTCAAAGTTGCTTGTTTCGGCGACACCGCATACACGCTCAGTTCGCTGGCTGCGCCGTATTGAGAAGCCGCCGATGCACTGCCATCGTCGTTGAGCAAATGCCGCGACGCGTATCTCAGCACGACATCTTTGCCGAGAAGATCTGCGGGCTTGTCAGTCAGAGTTTTGGCTTCGTCGCTCTGCAGGATGATCTCCGCGGCATCAGGTGAGGAGAAGTACTTGCCCTTCATGTTGTCGAAGCTCTCGAGCTGACGCGCTGACATCGGTAGTCCGCTGATGAGCTGATACTCGCGGGAATTTGCACCTTCCGGTGTTTGCGATGAACTTTCACTTGTTGAGGTTTGGGTTGGCGGCTTAGGCGCGAGATCGGATGCACTCGCGGACGGCAGCTTCAGCTCGGCAGGGAAGCGAATATCCGGATAGACTTCGGCGACACCTTCAAACTTCGCCATCTTCAGGCGCGCTGCCTCATCCAGCGGTGGAGGCGGCGCTTTGCGGTTTTCTCGTCGTCCGTTTGGACCTTGAATTCGCCGTCCTGAAGTTACATAAACACTGTCAAACAATCCTGACTTCGCCAGCCGAGAAGCTGCCAGATGTTGCAAACCTATGCCGAGCGAGAGCATCGCAACCAGCGATGCGACCCCCACCGAGATGCCGACCGTCGTGAGCGAATTACGCAGCACGGACTCGCGCAGATTGCGCGTCGCAAGTTCCACGAGATCACCGGTTTTCACGCGGTCACCTCTGCGGGATCTTCCACCAGTTTTCCATCGCGCAAAAAGATAAACCGCGACGCGTAGCGCTCCGCAAGCGGACGCTCATGCGTCACCATCAAAACCGTAGTTCCTTCTTTATTCACCGTGTGGATCAAATCCATGATCTCTGTTCCTGTACGGCTGTCGAGATTGCCCGTCGGTTCGTCGGCCAACAGCAAGGAGGGACGATTGACGAGTGCTCGAGCCAACGACGCCCGCTGCTGCTCGCCGCCGGAGAGTTCGGAGGGGCGATGATCGAAACGATGCCCGAGTCCGACACGCTCTAGCGCCGTCCGCGCCCGATCCATGCGATGCTGCCGTGGCACCTCGGCGAAGCGCATCGGAAGCTCCACGTTTTCCAGAACCGTCATCGCGGGGACGAGATTAAAAGCCTGAAAAACCATTCCCACGGTGCTGCGACGATAACGCGCCAGTTCCTCGCGCGACATGCGAGCAAGATCGTCTCCAGCCACGCTGACTGAACCCGCAGTCGGAGTATCGAGTCCGGCAATCAAGTTCAACAGGGAAGACTTGCCCGATCCCGACGTTCCCAGCAAAGCAACAAATTCGCCTGCCGCGATTGAAAACGTAACGTCGTTGACTGCCCGAATTTCCGACTCACCCATACGATAAACGCGGGCGAGTCCCTGCACCTCGATGGCGGCGCCTTGGCTTATGTTTTGAATTGGCATTAGAGAATTGACGTGATTGGACCTGTGGCTATTACGCCCTGTGAAGCAGAGAAGTTGCAAGGAAAATCGGCGGCCCAATCATCCGGTGAGAACGGAAAACACGACGCGGATTGCGCGGATGGGACGCGGATGAACGCGGAACTTTAGTAGCTGTTCAGACAACGTAAGCATTTGTTGAGAACCTGCAAGGAAGCATTCGCCGTATTCCGCGCACCTTTCAGAATCGCTGTTTACCCTCGGGAAGTGACCAGACTGGTTGCGCACCTTGATTGACTTTCCAGGTCTTCTGGCAAAGGGTTAAGTGATCGATTGCGGGCCAATCTTTTTCTTTCTAATTTCCGCGTTCATCCGCGTCCCATCCGCGCAATCCGCGTCATGTTTTAAGTGTGCTGTTTACTTCAGCAGATCACCCGATGGCCCGATCACCCGATCTCCATTGACTTTCTGGTAATCAGCCCATTATTCTTGGCTTACACGGGAAAGGAGGGCGATCCATACATATGCAAAGTTCTGATGGTAGTAGTAATAAACGTGAGGTGGCTGAGGCTTAGGGCGTTCAGCTCTAAAGACCTGGCGAACTCCGCTAGTTTGGAGGTTTGCAGAGGCCATTCACATAGAGTGACCGCCTCAAGCCAATCTCAACAGCGTACCGGCAACCCGCTGCGGTGAAATTTCCCGCAGCGGGTTGTGTCATTTGGGAAGAGCAATTTTGTCTCGTCTTCGGTAATTTTGCGCTAGCTCCAGGATCAATCCTGCTCGGCTGAGGCATCGAAATCGTCAATGTCGTTGGTGACGGTGGTTACCAGTGATTTCGCTTAGCAGTGGCGATGTTCCAATCGCATTCAGAGAGCCAAATTCCCATCTTAGGACGTGTTCAAGCATCATGTTTTCAATATCTTCGGTCATCATTCGCGATCCGAATCTTTAACCTGAACTGCCATTCTCATTGAGCTTCCACGAAGGTGGAGGTTACTCGTGCGCACCCGCCCGTTACATTGACCCCTGGATTAGAGCGTCCTAATGTTGGGCCACGCACCCCGAAGTACAAGACCCTTTCGGAACCTCAAGAATTCCCAAATTGGGTCGAGGTGCGGGCTGTAGTTGACGAGGTGCACGGGACGGAACGGTTCCTTGCGCCCGCTGACGCGGCGGAAACATCGCAGTAAAAGCCGTACTGATTTGCATTTACCCCTAAACCACGCGACAGAGGCGTCGAGTGGCAACAGGGATTACTCAAGAGGAGAACAAACTGATGAAACGCACATCACTGGCCATCTTGGCGACCCTGTTGACGATGGCTTCCACAACATTTGCTGCCACGAGCGCGACAAATGCGAACGCGGTTTCACCGACACTTCAGGTTTCGGCAAACGTCGTTTCTGTGGTTCAGCTCACATTGACCCAGGGCGCGTCAGGAACAGCCTGCGCAATCGCAAACGGTGGAGCGCCGCCGGACTACACCATGGACTTTGGTACGGTCGATGCTTTGGCGGTCAGCAACGCGCTCTGCGGCCAGAAGTTCACTCCTGCGCAAACCGGCACCGATGCTGTCTACTACACCGACTATCAACTGAACCCGACGTACGCTTCGCAGCCAAGCGCAGCGAATCCAGTAATCACCGCGTATGTTTCGACTCCGTTCACCACTGCGAACGTCAAGATCGTTCGTGATACCGCAAACTCGGCTGCTGCTCCGGCTGGAAATGGATTTTCGGCACTGAGCACGAATGTGGCTGCTCAGGACACGATCGCCAGCGCAGTTGCCAGCGGAACGGCTCTGACTCGCTACATCGGTGTGGACATTGCGAACACCAACGGCGCGGGTATGAATGGCGCGAAGACAGCTACCGTCACTTTCACATTAACCGTCAACTAAGCTCGGGTTTCCGGTTCTCCCCCAAAAACCGGAAATGAAATGCTCAACAATCCTCAGCAACGTGAACAATCCACTCCGACCGACTGCAAAGTGCATCAAGGGAAGCGTGGATTGTCGCGTTTGGGGAAGCAAATTCACCGCTCTCGTGAGATCGTCCTAACTCTTCTAGCTTGTAGTTTCTTCACGGTTGCACTCCCCACGAGCGCGCAAACGATTGGCCTGGCGACCTCCGGAGCAGGCATCACTTTCTCTGGTCCGAATCCTGCGAATCCTACGCCGACATATCACGCGGGCTTCGGCGCTGTAAATGGTCTGGGAATTGGCAATCCCATCGGCCTACAAAAGATCGCAGTCGCAGGTGGCGAGTTTTACTACACGCCATACACGATTGTGTTGAATGGTGCGAATCCAGGCCACCCTGCAGAAGTTGATGCGTACATATCTTCTGCATTCTCCAATTCCAGCAGCGTGATCCAACTTATGAGCTGCGCGTATCCAGGTCCGTGCAATACCTTCGCCAGTTATACAGCACTTCCGAATACTCAGGCCGCCGATATTGTCGTACTGCCTCTGCAAACGACGAGCACGAATTACACCGCATATCTTGGAATCCTGGTGCAGAGCTTCAACGGCTCAATCGTGAGTCCAGACACGGCCACGGTGATGTTCGACGTTTATGACAATCGGCACGGAATCATCAGTCATACGTTGTTGAATTTAGATACTCCAGGCACAACGATTCAAAAGGCAATCCAGCTTCAACTAGCGACTGCTCCTTCGGGACTCCCGATTTCTGCTGGAGGAACCACCGACTATGCCGCCAATTTTGGAACTGTGAACGGACTGGGCGTCGGTCCGGGAGCAGGCCTGACCGTTATTAATGGACAAGCTCCGGGTGGAGTGATCTATTCGACGCCGTATCTACTCCAACCGGCTTTCAGTGGTTTTTCAAGTTTCAGCAACACGAAAATCACGGTCTACGTAAGTACCGACTTCGTCCATCCGGCTGTGCTGAAGCTATATGACTCTCAAAGTCAATTCGCAGGTTACAACGCAATCTCAAAGAGCTCAGGCGCACCTACGCAAATCACAGGCAATGCCAGTAACGGAAGTTCCATAACGGAATATCTAGGATTGTTTGTTTCGAACGCGAACGGCGGTGGTTCGTTCACAGGAGCAGACAAGGCAACACTCACTTACACAATCACGGTGCAATGATGAAAACTACTGTTTCCAAGCTTTTTTTTGCTGCGCTGCTGCTGGCAGCCGTGACTCCGTTGTTTGCGCAATCGCTGGCGCTCGCGCCCGCGCAGATCGTCGAGGACTTCAAACCTGGCGTTCCGTTTGAGTATTCGCTCACGGTGCAAAACAAAGGCAGCCAGGCGGTTGAGCTACATGTCCAGATCACTGACTTCTGGTACAACGACAAGAACGAAAAGACATTCAATGCGCCGGGTACTTCTCCACGCTCCGCCGCCAACTGGATCCAGTTTGTTCCTGACAAATTTGAAGTGGCCTCTGGCGCTTCACAAAAGCTGAAGGCAATAGTCACCCCTCCGGCGGACGCTCGTGGCGGCTATTACGCCGTTCTGTTTGTCGAATCGAAGCCGGTCGCCAGTAACCAGCAGACTCAGGATGGGAAGCAGATATTCACGAACATGCGGCTCGGATGCCTGGTGTTGCTCACGGCAAAGGACACCGAAGCTTACAACGTAAATCTCGACGACTTGAAACTAGTGCCGCCCAGTGACAATCAGGCGCTAAGACTTACGTTCTCAGTCGACAACAAGAGCAACACTCACGTGTTTCCGCAGGCGAAATTGGCGATCCTGAATCCGGAACACAAGCTCGTTGCCAAAGCGGAGAGCGATGCAAAGCGATTTTTACCCGGGCAAAAAGATTCGATGAAGGTGGAATGGAATGGCGATCTCAAGCCAGGCGACTACACCGCTGTGCTGTCGTTCGTTTATGGCGGTTCCCAGGTTGAGACACGCCAGATCGCATTTACTGTTCCAGCGAAAACAGCAAGTAATTGACGAGAACCTGATTCATGCCCTTGAAGCGCTACGACGATTTGGTCGGAGCAGCCATTCGATTGCTGCTGATGATCTTCGTGTGCGCCCTCGGCGCGTTCGCGGTAGAACCCACGACACCATCGAGCGTTGATGTTTACTGGAAATCCACCAGAACGATTGTGGCTCCAGGAGTGAGCACAGTGGTTGTGCTGGATGAAGATATCGCCCATGCCCAAATTGGGAGTGACACGATCGAATTCGTCGGTCTAACGCGCGGCGAAACCGTGGCTCTGGCATACGTAAATGGCGCGCCTGTAAGCATTGTGGTCCATGTGATCGACCGACCAGTTAACGTGATACCTCCGAGCCTGCTTCGCAGGCAGGCGGAAATGGCTCACGGTGTCATCTCTTCAGACGTACAGACAACTTCGGGCAACAGCTCTAACCACACACTGCTGAGCAGCCTCGCCTGGGAACAGCACGTTGGGGATCATGCGATGAACTTCAACAGCCAGGTAGAGGACAACAATCAATTCGGCGGCCATGGAACCAATCTGCGTACCGCGGGACTAAACTTTCGTTCACCTGGCTTCTCATTCAGCCTGATCGATTTCAGTCAGACGATCACAGGAGCAACTCCAGAAGACAGAATCAACAACTTTGCTTCTGGAAACTACGTTGAGCTACGTGGCGCCGGAATCACTCTCGGCTCCAATCGTAATCAGTTTTCGCTATTTGGAGGAAGTACACCTCCTTATTACTTCCTGTCGTTGAACGGTACACGCGATGTGGCCGGATTCAGCTTTCGCCGTGAGCAGACTGACAAGCTCAACTTTTATGGCGGAGCAAGCTACGTAAACATTCCGGTGAATTTCCCTGTGGGCATTCGCAGGAACGCCTATGCCATGGAGACTGGCGGCGTCAGCTATCACTTGACAAAAGATCTATTACTTGGCGGACAAGCCGGATATGCCAACGATGGCAGCCGTATGCTGCGCGGCGATTTTTCCTATGCTTCTTATCGCTTGACGGCGTACGCCAGCGCGATCGCAGCGACGCAGACCTTTCCGCTGCAGCAACTCCAGTCATTGTTCTCCGGCACGTCCACCTACAAAGGAGAGACGGACTACAGGATTACGCAGCGCCTCAGTCAACGGCTGTACTATGAGCACACCGACATTACTCCCGGACTCATCTACCGCGTCCCCGGAAGCAGCGATTACTTAAGTCCGGGAATTTCTTACCAAATCTCGCGCGGTGAGAACCTCGGCTTCTACTACATCTACAGTCGGAATACCGGAGGATTCACCAGTACAAGCTCTACCGGAAACCGATACGATGTGTCGCTGAATTCTCAAATCGCACCACAGGTGGGAAATAATGCAGAGGTCACTGTCGGATCGATTCAGGATCCACTCCAAATCAATTCGGAAGACCGGCTGACGCTTCGCGATACGGTAAGCTTCCCGATTAAGCGCCACACTGTACTGCTAGGGGTGGAGCACGACCGCGTGCAGCCTTCGCTTCTGTCAAAATTAAACCAGGAGCTCAACCTTCTCTCTCCCGCACTGCAGGCCCAATTCCTGGCTGATCCGTCAGGGTTCATTGACTCGTCGAATTTTCCTCCCGAGATAAAGGCCCTGCTCGCGGCTGAGCAGCCAACGGGTACAAGCATATCGGTTTCCACCATCTTTGAGTTCGGCTCCAAGATTCGGTTCAGTCCTTCCGCCTCTGCAACTCACTCTGCAAACGGCGGCTCTTCAAGCGACTGGACTCAGACGTTTGGCTACACGTTCAGCTACCAATTCCGCCCAACGCTCCAGTTCCGCTCCTCGCTCAACAATCTGTTTTTGTGGGATACGGTTCACAACACAGCCCAACGGACAACCCTTCTTTCCTTCGGATTCCAGAAGACCTTTATGGCTGCGCCCGGAACATTGGCCTTCTTCCATCGCAGCCGAATCATTGAAGGACGGGTCTTCCGCGACAACAACATCAATGGCTATTTCAATTCGGGAGAACCTGGAATGCAGGGAGTCGAAGTTAGGCTGGACGATGGAGAAGTCGCGATTACTGATGAACTGGGACGATATAAGTTTTCATCCGTTTCCGCCGATCAGCATGACGTGTCGATTGCCCTTACGCAGTTCCGCAATCCCGTACGCATGACTACACGCAGCGATGCCGATGTTGATCTCATTCAGCAGCGAATTGCGGTCGTCAACTTCGGTATTCTCGACTTCGCTCGCGTTATGGGCAACGTCTATAACGATCTGCGCTTCGACAACGCCCGCCAGCCGGATTCGAAAGGGATGCAGGATATTCAACTGCTGCTCGAGAACGGCAAAGAGGTCCGCAAGATTCAAACCGCCGGCTCCGGCGATTTTGAGTTGGATGATGTTCCGCCTGGAGATTACAAGCTCTCGCTGGATCCAGCATCGATTCCGCCAAACTACCTCACTCCTGTCGATTCGGTTGCCGTTCACGTCAGCCCGGTGTCTACAATCGTCCAAGACATTCCAGTTCGGGCCCTTCGTTCCATATCGGGAACCGTGCTGCTGAAGACTGCAGTTCCAAATGCTGAGGCGGCTGATCGCAAGCGGGGAAAAGGGTCGAAAGCAGGCAATCAGCCCGCGGCCGTACCGCCTGCTCAGGAGTTCAAGATGGTTCCGCTGGCTGGAATAGAGATCGCCGCAGGTCCCGCCACCGCGACCACGGATGCGGATGGCAAATTCCTGTTGCGCAATCTTCCCGCTGGAGAATTGAAGGTGACAGTTACTCCGGTGAAGCCAGTTTCCGCTGGAATGAACGTTCCCAGCGGCATGGTGACCTTGCCTGCAGAGCCAGTGCAAATTCAGGGCGCCACCATCGTGATTACGAACTCAGACTTGCTTCCTTATCTCAGTCGCGAATTCGACAAAACGCCTACTACCGCGACGTGGAACAACGCAGCACCGATGGCGACCACACCGACCGACATGAAGCCTGTGCCGATGGTGCCCGCTGTGACGAGTACGAAGCCAGCCTTACCCACAACGACAGAGCCGCCCGTTTCCTCCACACCGCCCGCTTCGCTTCAGGCCGAACCTTCTGCAGCTGAGACTCAAGTCTCCGCAATACCAGCAATAGCGCCAACTGAATCACCATCCCGAACGACTGCGGCGGACAATACTGCGTCCGCGCCTCCGATTCCGCCGGCGGTGCCCCATGCAGATGTAAGCGGTGCTGCCCCTACTGCGCCTCCCGACGGTGTGCTGACTCGCGAAGTTTGCAATCAGTTGCCATCGCTGGGCGAGATCGCGCAATGTCTGCGTCAGCTCAAGCTCAACAGCACCGCAAATCCGAAATAGCTAGTCGACGATCACCGTTGTTGTCTGCAGCACTGCGCGTTTTGTGGATTGGCCGCTGGGGTTCGCGTTCTGCGTATCACCTGAAGTGGAAATCGGCCGAATCGTGACTAATGATGTCATTTTCGGCGTCGTTGCCGGCTGCAAATTATAAGTGACTGAGCCTGTCGGGCTAGTCGAGCTTGGTTGGGAGGTGGCCGTTTGAACGGTCGGTACGACGGTGATTTGAATATGTAGAACGGCGCTCGCATGGTTAGAAGCAGCGTGCGCCGGAAATCCAGCCAAAATGAGAAGCAGCACACACCCGATCAAGCGCCGCAAATGCCAGAGCGAAACCGCAGCCAGGCAAAACTTGCCCATAGAACCTCCTTCGGCAGATTCGCGTTGCGGTTGAGGGTTGTAACGGTCGCTGCCAGTTACTGCGGTGCGAAACAATAATGGAATGCGCGTCAAAGTGCAACAAGAGAAGTGCAGGCTCTCGTGGGCCGTTCTTCATGAACGCAAACCTTTTATCGGTATCGCTAGCGGCTCTACGCGGCGGGTCGCCTGACGTTTCAGCACCGTTTGCGGGGTAGCGAATGGGTGAATCACACAAACGCGAAACACCCCTCTCGATGGGAATCGCGCATTTACTGCGCTCACAGATCTACGAACTCAGCAGTTTCGATCCGACCAGCTTTACGATTGCATTAGCAATGGCACTGTTGGTAGCTGTGGGATCGGCATTTCTGCCAGCCATGATTCCGCACAAACCAACCCGATATACGCCATTCGTAGTGAGTAGGAATTAAGATGTTCGCTCGCGGAGGGACTAGAGACGCGGCTCCAAGATGTCCAACCCGGCGATTTGAGCAAAGTGTCGCCTGTTGAAGGTGGCCACCTGGCTTCGGCGTTCCAAAGCGGTTGCCGCGACGATCAGATCGTAGTAGCCGATCATCTTCCCACGCGAATCGAGCTCCGCCCAGATCCGCGCATGCTCATATGCTGTGCGCTGAGTATATGGAACGACGGATAGCGTCACGATCACTCGCTCAAGATACTGTTGGCGCCGCAGGCGGTGTGAGCCCGTTGCTCGCTCCACGCCATGCCACAGCTCTGCTACGGTGATCGCCGCAATTTCGAACTCATCATCAGGCCTAGAAGCCAGCCAGCGGCGGAGATCAAAAGTGCCTTTTTCTCCACCGATAATGACGTCGGCATCGATCATTATCGCCATTTGTCTTTAGGCGCCTTGAGCTTCTTGCGTGCAACACGCAGATCCTTTCCCCAAGACCTGCGTTCAGCCGCGGGCAAATCGAACCCTTCAAGCGCCTCGGCCAGATCACGTCCAGTACAGACTCTTTCCGGAATTAAGCTCGCCAGTGGTGTTCCATTGCGAAGCAGCACATATTGCACATTCTGATAGTGGACACGGTTCACGCACTCGGCAAAATTGCGCGCCGCTTCCGTTACGCTAATTGCCTTCTTTTTCATATAATCAGATTATCTGATTTTCTCGACATAGGAAGCAATAGAAACCTGGCGAGGTGGAATACTTTCGATCTGGAATGGAGGGAAGCGCAGTCGCCAGCCCGAACACGATAGAATCCCGACGTGGTGAGCAAAGTTACTCTGTCGAGTCGGTCCGCCGAACACTATCAAACGGGAATCAATCTTGCATACCAACGCAGGTTCGCTGAAGCCATAAAAGAATACCGTGAAGCCGCTCGGCTGAACCCCAATTGCGCGGAGACTTTCTATAACCTCGGAGTTGCGTATGGCGAACTTCGGCAATGGAAAGCCGCAATCAAAGCCTACAGACGAGCCATTCACATCGACTCGAGCGATTGGCAGGCCTATTGCAACCTCGGTGTCGATTACGTGAACTCACAGCAGTACGCTGAGGCGATTCATGCCTTCAAACGCGCCGCGGAGCTAAGACCGAATGATGTGACGTTGTTCGTTAGCATCGGCTACAACTGCGGGAAGCTGAAGCGATATTCAGAAGCCATTAAGGCTTATTCGCGTGCGGTGGAATTAAAGCCCGATTTCGCCATTGGTTGGTACAACATCGGCCTGTTCTACTTCCATAAGCATCAATACGAAGACGCGATCCTCGCGGCCGAAAAAGGATTGAAGATTGACCCCGAGTATCCCGAACCCTACGTGGTAATCGGAATGGCACGTACAAAAACCGGCGACCTCTCTGGGGCGATCGATGCCTTCAAACCGGCTGCGCAAATAAATCCAAACTTTATGGAAGCTCACGCCAACCTGGGCGCGGCATATCTCCGATGCAAGCAAATTGACTTGGCTATGCGAGAACTTCGATGGGCTTTGCAACTACGCCCCGAAGAACCGTGGCTCCATCACACCCTCGCTTTAGCGGAGTGGACACGCCATGCGGTGATCTCGGCTGCTGGCGATTGGTGCCGCGCAACATACTTCTACATAAAGCGGAAACTAAGCAGCCGGACAATAACCCCCGAATGATGTTGTAGCTCTTCAAACTACACTTGATATTTGCCTTTTTTTCGCCTACCATGTTGCCCGTGACTCTCCGTCCCGAGCCAAATTTCGCCGTTCCCTGCGAAGCTTTTGGCCGTCGCTTCGGTGCATCAGAGTTTGGACGCGTGATGAAAGCTGAATAGACGAAACTGACAACAAACCGCAGCGCTAATCCCAAGATATGGGAATTCCAAGTTTTCAAACCCAAGATGTTGTATTCAGTTTTCCCCAAAGCGACACACTTTTCGGCAGAACTGCTTTGCTATCAACATTCGACGAAATGGAGGGGGAGGGGGAGGGGGACGGGGAGGGCAGGAATTTCCTGATTTCGTGATTTCGCGATTGAAAATCACACAATCACGAAATCACGAAATCGCGAAATTCAGACCCAGTAGAGAATCCAACGCTCTGCGGTCTCCCTGCTAGAATCCGTAAACTCCAAGATTTGTTGAACTTTCGCTGGACGGGTTGCGTATCTCGATGGCAAGTTGAGACATTCAGCCCAAACAGTTAAGAATCGGCGCGCGGGACGGATTCCGCCCAGCTTGGTACGATGCGCCCGTACGCCGAAGTTGTCGTCGACGCATAAGCTCGCACGTCATTCTTTGCTGGCCGCTGTGCCTTCTCCTGCACTGCGTCACCCTATGGTGATCACGCCAGTCCCGCAGCCGCGGTCGGCTGTGATCCAGGGCCCACGTGGAGGAAGCCAGAACCGGTTGGAAGAGAACGCGCTCACTGCGGCTTTGGTTCGGCGCTGCATCTCAGGCGATGCCGGCGCCTGGGAGGAACTCGTTCGCCAGCAGAATCGGCGTATCTACAACATTTGCTACAGGTTTACGGGATCCGGGAGCGACGCTGAAGATCTGACGCAGGAGGTCTTCATCCGCCTTTATCGAACGATGTCGAGCTACGAGCCGGAGAAAGGCTCCTTCAACACTTGGCTGACGACTCTGACCCGCAACATGCTGGTCGACCACTTCCGCCGTACCCGGCAGGAGCGCCTGACGGAC
Organism: Terriglobales bacterium; assembly: GCA_035764005.1. Taxonomy (NCBI): domain Bacteria; kingdom Pseudomonadati; phylum Acidobacteriota; class Terriglobia; order Terriglobales; species Terriglobales bacterium. The sequence goes on along the minus strand of DASTZZ010000125.1, from coordinate 21,615 downwards.
TCGATGGACGCCGCTCCGGCGGCGGACGAGGACGCGCCAACGCTGTCCGAGAAAATCGAAGACCGCGCCCCCTCGCCCGACGCCCGGCTAGCCAGCAAGGAGACCCAGAAGATGGTCCAACAGGCGCTGCAGAAGGTGTCGCCAGACCTGCGGGAGGCGGTGATTCTGCGCGACTTACAGGACATGGATTATAAAGATATCGCCCTCACGCTGAAGGTGCCGGAGGGCACGGTGAAGTCCCGCATCAACCGCGGACGGGCGGAACTGGCAAGGGTTTTATCGCGTACTAATAAACAGGCCATATAAAGAAGTGGAACGGAACAGCCAATTCGGGAACACGGAACGAGCGCTCACCTGCTCTGAGTTCGACGCTCTGCTGAGCGACGCGCTCGACGGCGTGCTCACTCCGGCGTCGCAGCGGCGCTTCGATACGCATCGCGAGACGTGTGCCACTTGTGGTCCGCTGTTCGCCGAGACCTCTGCCGGAATGAATTGGCTGGATGTTCTGCCCGAAGTAGCGCCTCCGGCGAATCTGCTGCACAACATTCTCGCCGCCACTTCGATGCAGACGGCAACAGCTCTGGCCAATGCTCCCAAATTGGGATGGAAAGAACGCGTTCGCACCTTCGTCGCCGATGTAGCAGCGCCGTTCCGTCCGCTGATCCGCGAGCCGCGCATTGCCATGACTACTGCAATGGCCATCTTCTCGATCATGCTCTCGCTCGATGTGGCGGGAGTGCGGTTGAACGATCTGCGTCACATTGACCTTCGTCCCAGTGCAATTCGCCATTCAGCGACGATGAAGTACACCGAAGCCAGCAATCGTGTGATTAAGTACTACTACAGCCTCCGGACCGTTTACGAAGTTCAATTACAGCTACAGGAGCTGAAGCGGCTCGCCGGCAGCGGTGATGAAAGTCAGCAGCAGCAGCGTCCTAATCGCGATAAGACCGAAAACGAGAAGAATCGAGATCGCAAGCAGAATTACTACAGCATGGAACGACAGAACGTGCTGGTAGCGAAACGGAGTACCAACGAGTTGAAACAGGGCAGTACCAGAGAAACACGTGCCGCTTCAATCAGTACCGTCCGCGGTAGCGGATGGGTCACAAAAGCCATTGACGCGGACACAATTATCAGCAAGGCTGAACTTTTCAGCAGCACCGAGCTCTCCCGCGGTTTGTACCCGAGCGGTAATTCCATGAGGAGCGTACTCGCATGACCTGCGCCGTTCACACAGACCAGGTGGCAACCGCCTACTGCCGTACTTGTGGGAAAGCGCTTTGCCAAAGCTGCCAGCGCGACGTCCGGGGCGTGATCTATTGTCAGGATTGCCTCGCCGCGCGCCTTGAAGGCACGATTCCCGCCGCAGCAGCCAACGCGCCCAACGCGGTTTATCCGCCTGCGCCGAGTGGAGCTAGTCCCGGACTCGCGGCTGTGCTGGGTTTTATTCCCGGAGTTGGAGCTTTCTACAACGGGCAGTTCGCCAAGGGATTCGTTCACGTCTTCATCTTTGCCATTCTCTGCCACTTGGCAGATCGAGCCGATTGGTTGGGATGGCTGGTTGCCGTGTGGATCTTCTACATGGTCTTTGACGCCTACACGACGGCGAAGGCTCGCATGCTTGGCTTGCCGCTTCCCGATCATCTCGGCCTGAACGCTTTACTGGGCAGTTTCGGATTGGGAACTTCGGCGCACCAGCCGGTTGCTGCAGCGGCCGCAGCAGGAGCTGCGCCAGGTGCGCCGGTGTCGGGAGTAATGCCAGGATCGCCAGAGGTTAACCCCGGAGTTGTGGATCCGAATGCAGCTTCCGCGCAGGCGAACCAGCCTTACGCTCAAGATCCGCTGAATCTCTCGCGCTCGTGCGGGCCGATGGGATTGCCTCTCGGCGCAGTGATTCTGATCGCACTCGGCGTGTTGTTGCTGCTCGACAACCTCGGCGTCCTCTCGTTCCGCTGGACCGCAGAATTCTGGCCCATCGTGCTGATCATCCTGGGAGTATGGCTGGCGATGCGTCGCATGGGAACGACGCACGGAGGCAGCTAGCGATGTTCAATGACGGATATGGCGACTACTACGTCCGCAATCGCAATTGCCACTGCCCGCGCTGCATGGCCTACTGGATGATGGGTCCGGCGATTCTGATTACGATTGGTGTTCTGTTCCTGCTGGAGCAGTTGCATGTAGCGCCGTTCGGACGCACGTTTCCTATCCTGCTGATCGTGATTGGCCTGGTAAAGATCGCCCAGCGATCGGCTCCCGATATGGGACACGTGCAACCGACGCCCTATTATCCACCGGGATATTTCGAGGATCGGATTCGCAATGACATCCAGCGTCGAATGGATCAAGATATCGCGAGAAAGACCGGCGTTTCTCCTTCCGGACCAACGATTGAGGGGAATCCCCCGAACTCGGAGGTGAACCGTGGCTAGTCCGCAGACGCCTCCACCGCCGTATCAGTACGACCCACGCTATTACCGCCGCTATCGACGGCGCTCGATTGCGGGACCGATCATTCTGATTGCTATCGGTGTGATGTTCCTGCTCGCCAACATGCACGTAGTCAGTGGCGCGCGCATTGGATGGTTTTTTGCTACGTGGTGGCCGGCGCTGCTGATTCTGTTCGGCCTGATCCGGATCATCGAGTATGCAGTAGCTCGCAGCCAGGGCGGGCCGGCTCCGCGATTTGGAGGCGGAGCTGTGTTCTTACTGGTCCTGCTCGTGCTGATCGGCGTTTCAGCCTCCTCTGCGCGGCATTGGAACTGGCAGGCGATCAACGACAACGTTGACGTGAATCCCGGGTGGGATGGCGTCTTCGGCACGAAATACGAATTCACGCAGGAGCTCTCGCAGCCACTGCCGGCCAATGGATCGATCGATGTCGAGTCCGATCACGGCGCTGTCACGGTCCATGCCACGGATAATCCGAACGATCCGGTGAAGCTGGTCGTCCATCGGCACATCTCCGCCGATTCGCAGGACGCGGCCAACAAATACAACGATCAGCAGAAGCCAACGATGACCGTGGACGGCAACACGCTGCGCCTTGATTCCGGCGAACATGCTCCGCACGTGCAGGTCGGTTTCGTTATGGGACCGCGCATCGTCAGCGATCTCGAAATCTGGGCGCCGCGCAAGGCTCCGATTCAGATCAACGCCGCGCACGGAGATGTGAACCTCTCCGCGCGCGATGGAAATGTCAAAGTCAGTACCACCCATGGAGACATCCAGGTAAGCGACGTGAAAGGGAACGTCGACGTCACCACGCACAAAGGCGATGTACAAGTCAGCCAGGTGACCGGCGATGTCCACCTCGACGGCCGCGCCGATGACGTCACTCTGAGCGATATCTCCGGAGTCGCGCTGCTTGAAGGCGAATTCTTTGGCGACACGCGTTTGTCTCATATAGGGAAATCGGTGACCTTCCACAGCACGCGTACCGATTTGGAATTGGGCAAGCTTGCCGGCGACCTGGAGATGGATTCCGGCGATCTTCGCGTTACCTCGGCTTCGGGGTCCTTCCAGGTGCGCACGCGCGCCAAGGACATTCGCCTCGAGGACGTTTCCGGTGCGATCACGGTCGAGAACAGCCATGGTGAAGTCGAGCTGCACCCGAAGTCGCCGTTGGGAGACATCAAGGTGAGCAATCAGCAGGGCGCAATTCATGTGGTCCTGCCTGAAAATTCAAACTACACGGTCGATGCCCGCAGCAGCCGCGGCGATTTCGACAGCGACTTTCCTCTGAGTGTCACCAGAAGCGGCGATGATCAGGTAGCCGAAGGCAACGTCGGCAAGGGCGGATCGAAGCTGCAGCTCACGACAGATCACGGCAGTATCGAGATCCGCAAGGGTTGAAACTCAAACATTTTCAAAGGTCGATCCGTACATCGAATGCCCGCGATGGACAATGCATGTAACTCCACAGTAGCTTCTGCTACTGTGTTGTGAAGGAGATTCCAACGGCTGCATTGGGCAATCCAGTGCAGTCCATAATTGGTCGCCGTACAGATTTTCTTTCTTTGCGTCTATTCAACTGCTATGGACACACTTCTGAATGACGTTCGCTACGGCTTCCGCCGGTTGCGCAAGAGTCCTGGGTTTACGGCAATTGCCCTCCTGACTCTCACGCTGGGCATCGGCGCGAACACATCGATGTTCACGATTGTGAATGCGGTGCTTTTGCAGACGCTGCCGTTTCGCGATCCCGGTCAGATCGTCTTCGTGCGAGAAAAGCCGAAGCAAGGCTCCAGCGCGTTCGGCGGACTGGCGATTTCTCTGCCCAATCTAGAAGACTATCGCCAGCAGCAACATGCATTCGACGCGCTCTCAGCATGGATCTCACAAAGCGTAAACCTCACCGGCCAGGAGCACCCGGATCGAGTGATCGGAGGATTTGTCTCCGCCAATTTCTTCAGTGGAGTCCTCCAGGTATCGGCGCAGCGTGGACGAACATTCGTCGCCGGTGAAGATCAGCCCGGCTCTGAGCCTGTTGTCGTTATCAGCAATGGCGCGTGGAAGAGTCGCTTCGGCTCCGATCCGGATATCCTCGGCCGCAAGCTCACGCTCAACGGCGAATCGTTCACCGTGGTGGGAGTGCTTCCCGAAAATTTCGTCTTTCCCATTAGCGACGTGAGTGTGTGGCTTCCCATTCAGCACTACCCCAATTACAAGCTGGATCGCGGTGCTAAAGCACAGCTCGTCGTTGGACGCATCCATTCAGGCATCGGTCGGGCGGAAGCGCGCGAGCAACTGAATGTGATCGCGCAGAGAATTGGCGCGGAGTATCCGGAGTTCAGCAAGGACATTCATATTGAGCTCACTGGCGCAGCCGAGATGAACTCTGCAGGGGTGCGCACGTCATTGCTTGTACTGCTTGGCGCAGTCGGGCTGATTCTGCTGATTGGGGCATCGAATATCGCGAACCTTCTGCTGGCCCGCAGCCTTGCCCGCACCAAGGAGATCGCGGTTCGCATCGCTCTCGGCGCTTCGCGTGCAGACCTGGTTCGGCAGCTCCTTGCCGAAGCTTTGCTCCTCTCCCTGACCGGTGGCGTTATAGGATTGCTACTGGCGAAGTGGTGCACCGCATTGGTGGTCAGGTTGAGCGCTACGGCTCTGCCGCTGAGCACCGCTCCACCGCTCGATGTTCGCGTGCTTGCCTTCACGGCGGTAGTTTCGGTGCTGACCGGAATATTCTTCGGACTGCTGCCGGCCTGGCAAAGCTCCAATCCCGACCTACGCAACGCGCTCGCTTCAGCGGGCGGACGCGGCACCGAAAGCGCCGGCAGCACGCGATTACGCAGTGCGTTCGTGATCTCGCAAGTGGCAATTTCGGTCGTGTTGCTGGTAGGAGCGGGACTGCTGATCAAGAGTTTCCGCACTCTCGTGCACGTAGATCCCGGATTCGATTCCCGCAACCTGCTTACGGCGGAGTACCGGCTGCCGCGCAACAAGTATCCGAGGCTCGCCGAGCAGTTGAATTTTCACAAGCAGGTGGTCGAGAACGCGCGCCAGATTCCAGGCGTAATCTCGGCTGCGTCGGTACAGGCACTGCCTTTCAGCGGGAATTTCGACGACACAAAGTTTTCCATTCCAGGACGGCCGACTCCGGAAAAAGGTCGCGAGCCTCAGGCTAGCGTCAACTATGCCAGCCCTGAATACTTCACCACCATTGGACTCCCTGTCCTCCAAGGGCGCTCGTTTGATGAAGGCGATACGCAACAGTCTCCCAAAGTGGTCGTTGTGAACCGGACCTTCGCAAGGCAGTATTGGCCGAAAGGCAATGTTCTGGGCAGCAGAGTGCATGTGGTCGACGACAACTTCGACGCAACCATCATCGGCGTCGTAAGCGACAACAAGTATTTCAGCCTGCGCGACCAGCCCGGTCCAGCGATGTACTTCCCCACGGCGCAAAATGACCGGCAAATTTTTTCCACGCTGGTATTGCGGACAGCAGTCGATCCAATGTCACTGGCCGACGCGCTGCGGCAATCGATCTGGAAAGTCGATCCCGATCAACCGGTATGGAAGATTCGCACCGTCGAGTACCTCATCGAACGTGATCTCTCATCGGACAGGTTCGTAATGATTCTGATGATCAGCTTCGCGGCTTTAGCGCTGGTGCTGACCGCAATTGGAACTTACGGCGTAATCAGCTATTCGGTGACCCAACGCACGCAGGAAATCGGGTTACGCATGGCGCTGGGAGCGAGCTCGGCAGACGTTCTAACCTTGGTTGTAAAGCAAGGGATGAGGCTGTGCCTGATAGGCGCCGGAATCGGTACAGCTGCCGCATTGGCCGGAAGCCGATTCATACAGAAGCTTCTGTTCCAAGTCACTCCGACCGATCCGCTCACATTCGGCGCGGTCCTCATTGTCCTCTCGATCATTGCGTTCCTGGCTTGCTACCTGCCGGCGCGCCGGGCAGCGTCCGTGGATCCGATGATTGCTCTGAGATACGAATAACAAAGCTGGATGGAGCGGCAACGGGCGATCGTCTTTTGACAACCGCTTTAGATGATCGTGACATTTGCCGCAAGCCGCATGCATGAACTCGTGAGCCGGATGCGCAGCTGAACTGGACATGGGTGCCGGCGCGCACACGACATAGGACCCATAGGCCTTCCGAAGCTTCTTTCATATCTTTCACCTGCGGCGATCCCGACGACAGATATAATCGGCGTTCATCTCAATGGACAAAGCCCGCATTCGGCTCGCCCTCATCTTCTTATTCCTGCTCCCTCTGGCTTCCGCTCAGACGGCTTCTGTCGATAACGATCATGACGGCATGGCCGACGCACTCGAAGCCGTGCTGCTGGAACAGTTCCGTCCTTCATTCATGATCAGCAACGACGAATGCGACGTCCTTCCAGCAGAGATTTCTTCCGGAGTAGCTCTGCCTCGTGTGCTCGCGCGCAATGGCACGATTTACGGTCAAGCGACACCTCACGCGCAAGGCGAGGTGGAGTTGCACTATTTCCACCTTTGGTCACGAGACTGTGGTCGCCATGGTCATCCAGGAGACGTCGAGCATGTCTCAGCACTGATCGCCAGGCAGAAAGACGGCTCATGGCAAGCGCAGTATTGGTACGCAGCTGCGCATGAACAGACAGTTTGCGAGCGCAGCATGTTTGCCCACGCCGCAGAACTGCACGCACTTAATAAAGGACCCGCGGTTTGGATATCCGCGGGAAAGCACGCGTCGTACTTCAGTGGCGAGCTGTGCAACGGCGGATGCGGCGGCGATTCCTGTCGCGCTGCGCGCAGCGCTCCGGTCCTGCCGATAGTCAACTTAGGTGAGCCGGGAGCGCCCCTGAGTGGAGCAGTATGGACGAGTTCGTCATCGTCCCTCTGGCCGCTCGCCGCAAAAATGTCGTCGGACTTCAACCAAAATGTCATGGCGCAGTTGCAGACGATTCCAGCAACAGGTCCGGTGCGAATTTCTTCCAGTACTCCAGGAATGCAGAGAACCATCGCAGTGAGCAACACCACGTTCGGCAGTCTCGAACTGGCTCAAGGACAAACAGATAACGGGCTCGAAACGGCCAAAAGAAAAACCAGCAATGCCCTGCAGCGCAGCTATCGCGTGGTAAAGACATGGATCAGCCGTAATTCCGGCTCACACTAGTTTGGAACTTCATTGTGCACTTCTCTAGCTAATTGCCTCTCTCTCATGAATGATCTGATCGATCCCCCGCCAGCGATATGATGGGGAAGGGGAGCACGCGTGATGAGGATTTCGAGCGCCCGCACAGCATCACCTGTGCACGCGCACAAGGACCAAAGAAAAACCACAGCGTTCACCCTATCGAGCGCACGGACGAACTGAATGAAGCCAAAGAACACAATCTGCCTCTGGTTCGACAAAGACGCCCTTGAAGCGGCGCGCTTCTACGCCGCCACTTTCCCCGACAGCAAGGTCACCGCCGTTCACAACGCGCCCGGCGATTATCCCAGCGGTAAGAAGGGCGATGTCCTGACCGTGGAGTTCACGGTCGTGGGCATTCCCTGTCTCGGACTCAACGGCGGACCAGCATTCAAGCACAACGAAGCCTTCTCCTTCCAGATCGCGACCGACACTCAGGAAGAGACCGACCGCTACTGGAACGCGATCGTCGGCAATGGCGGCCAGGAAAGCGCGTGCGGCTGGTGCAAGGACCGCTGGGGACTCTCGTGGCAGATCACGCCGCGCGCCCTCACCGATGCACTTTCCGCCGGCGGCGGTGAAGCCAAGCGCGCCTTCGCTGCGATGATGACGATGAAAAAGATCGACGTCTCCGCCATCGAGGCAGCGAGACGAGACTAACGCGAACAGTCCGGCGCATGCTTAGCCGTTCCGGAACATTCGTAAGAGCTTTCCAACTCCGTCTGATCTGTGCTATCCGTGTTGGTTTTGTTTTGCTCCTTTTCTACGCCGTTCTACCCTCCCCCCTCCCCCTTTTTCGCCAAAATACATCTTTCAAAAGACTTAGCCTGGTTTTTTCGTACTTTTCCCAATTTTGTACCCAATATCTTGTATTCCGAAAATTCGAAGTACCGACATCTTGTTTATTACTATTTAGTAATTACGCTTTTCTGAGCCGTTCGCTTTGTGGCTCTGTGGCTTCGCAGCTCCGCAGCTTGTGACCATCGATAACGCTCAAACAATGAAGTACATACACGCGAAGTTTGGCGACAGCGAGCACCTGGGGTAACGCCGAATTGTGCACGGGGTAACCCCGAAATTTCCACGGGGTAACGCCGACTTTTCCACACGGTAACCCCGAGCTTCCATGGCGTTACCCCAGCAACCGTCATACAGCCAATGGATTCTCGTACTCTTTGCTTCATCATCGCCATTTGTTTTGCTGCTACTTTTTGCGCCTAACCTAGCCGCTCAGAGTCTAGAAGCTCAGCAGCTTGTGATCTGGCCTTTGCCTTTACTTCAGCCAGTAGCCAGTAGCCAGTAGCTGGTAGCTGGTAGCTGGTAGCTGGTAGCTGGTTCTCCTCTACTTCTGTGCTATGACGAAACAGGGCGAAAGTCAAGCGAAATCGCAACAGTAAAACCAGCCCCGTAGATTTTTGCGGACACACAACGGTACCCCTGATTAAAAAAGATCGGTGTGCAGTAGATGATCAGGCGTATGACCGGCTGCTTAATCTTAATAAAGACATCTGAGCTTTGCGGCTTCGTGGGCTTCGCTTTATACGACGGATGCCCTGGTCCCCAACACACAGATCCAACCTTTTCCGGTTGCGTTGTGATTTCAATGTGGGAAAAACCCGCTGCGGCGAACAACTCACGGTGCTCCTGGACATCGAGCAGCACCAAGCCGGGTTCGTGGCGCGTGCTTCTCAACCAGGGGTGAAATTGTCGAGCTTGCGCCTTATAGACTTCCGCAATAAGGACAAGCTTTCTTCCCATTTTCAAGGCTCTGCCGATTTTCACGCATGCCGTCCCGCGGCCTGGGGCAATCGGATCGCTTCTCGCGTGGGATGAGATTGAGTTATGCTCACACGCTCAGGACTCAGACGGTCCATGGGACAAGATATTTCTACTGCCGCTGCGAAGCGCGTTGCGAGACAACCGTATCTTTGGGGAAAGTTTCAAGCGTGGCTGGCATTGCCTACAGCCGTCGCTCTATACCTTGTTGCATATGACGTTCGGGGCTGGCAAAGATACTTTGACTGGATTCTGTGCGTCGTGTGCCTCATCGTTTGGCGCGGCCTCAGTCATAAACGACGCTATGGTCTCGTTCTTTTTTATCTGATAGCTCTGGAGGCATACGCCAATTTTGCGTGGCTGATGGAGCATAGTCTCGCAACGCATCACATGGACCTCTTCTGGCTTCTTCAGTCATCCTTCTTCTGGCGGGGGATGATCTGGACCACGATTCTGTATCTAATCCCCTGTACTCTCTACTATCCCAAGCGGTGGAATGAGTTTTCGTGAAGGCCTCTAGAGGCCTCCGCCTAAGCGTCGCATAATTGCGGAACTGCAAATCGGAACGTGAGTGCCGGCGGCACGGCAGATGATAGCTCAGGGTGAAGCGAATCGCGGAACCGTGGATAACAGCGGAAGGAATCAATTCCACCCTGCCGCAGGCTATCCCGGAGCGCGACAGCGCGGAGCCATAAAAGAAGCCCATTTTTTTTAGCGCTCCGCGATGCTGCGCGCGCGCCCTCGGCAGAGAGGAATTTGATTTTGTTCGGTTTCCCATCCCAGGGCTCCCCAACGGCAGGTCCGCCCTGGGCTGTCATCTTCCGTGCCTCCGGCACTGAGAGTCGTGGATTCCACGCTGAGCTGTCATCTGCCTATGGCACTCGCTGCGCAGCGCTGCGGCTTTGCGGCTTGTTTTCTAATTTTTGTACGTTTTACCGCACAGCCGCAGCGTGTGCATGCTTGCCTGCCAGATAGAAATGCAGATTTCCGGCATGTTTTGGCGATCTGGCTCTAATTTTTGTCCGGATTTCCGCACACACGAAGCACTTGCTCCTGCGAACACGTTTTTGCCGTCTCCGTGTGATCCGTAGCATCCGCGCAATCCCGTGTGATCCGTGGCGTGTGTTGCTTTTGGCTTAGCCGAGTGCCGAATGCTGATAGCCGGTTTCTCTTAGCTCAGCAGCTTAGAAGCCTCGCGGCTTAGCAGCTTGTTTTCCTTTTCGGGAATCACCAGCGCACATTGTCATCATCCGTGCCCACCAGTCAGGCAAGAAAAAACAAAGTCTTTGCCTGTACATCCCAGAGCAGCAACTCTGAATCAGAGTTGTTCGTATTCAGAGTTCCCCTGCGGATAGGAGTACGGGTACATGAACGCCGACCCCCTCGATCCCTTTGTTGAGCGCGCAGGCTTTCCCCAAAATTTGTTTTTCGCGTGGTGCTGCCTGGCCGCGATCTTTTTAGTTGTGGTGGCGATTGCCGGATGCGGCGGCGGATCATCCGCTTCACCGGAGACTGCAGTTACTCGAACCCCACCTCCTCCGCCACCCCCGCCGGCACCGTCGATCGCAAGCGTGACTGTCACGCAACACACCAACTTTGGCCTCGACCAAATCACATTCACGATTACTGGAAGCAATTTCCTGCCGGGCGTGACCGGGATCATCCACCCACAGGGTCCGGGCATTTTGTGCTGTTCAGACATACAGGTTGGCGGGCTCAATGCGGCCGGCGCCATCGTAGCCACAATCCCAGGACGCTCCGCGACGGCCTCCAGCACCGTGAGCGTCACCGTCCGGAATCCGAACAACACGCAATCCCAAGGCGTCTCCGTGGACATACCGTTCCCGCCGCCACCCAATCTGCCGAACGTCATGTTCGACTACGTGGGCTATGCGGTCACCAATCTTCCGCCGCACTACAAAGATCCCAATTCGCCGGCAGGGAACCTTGCGGGCACCGACAATACGCCTGCCACGAATCCGATCACGAATGCCGGCGCGACGCTCGGCCGTGTCCTGTTCTATGACAGGCTGCTCTCGGCCAACAACACCACCTCGTGCGGTTCATGCCATCAACAGCAGCTCGGATTCGGAGATATCAACCAGTTGAGCGTCGGCTTTCAAGGCGGCCTGACAAAGCGACGCAGTATGACCCTTTCCAACGCCAAGTACTACCAGCGCGGACATTTCTTCTCGGACGAGCGCGCCGCCACGCTCGAAGACCAGGTCTTGCAGCCGATCCAAGATCCCATTGAGATGGGCAACAGTCTTTCCACGCTGATACCAAAAATGGCGCAGACCACCTACTATCCGGGCCTCTTCCAGGCGGCATTCGGCACGCCCGACATCACGCCCGATCGCATGTCATTCGCGCTGGCGCAGTTCATACGCTCCATGGTCAGCTACCAGTCGAAGTTCGACCAGGCATTCGCAGCAGGCACAAACGGCAATCCGAACTTCGCCGCTGTGTTCACTGCCTCAGAGCAGCACGGTCAAGCGCTGTTCACCAGCCTGGGCTGCGCACAGTGTCACACCACCGGCGGACACGTGAGTGACACAATCCACAACATTGGCCTGGACCTGGTGACCCAAGATGCCGGTGCCGGCTCGGGAAAGTTCAAGGCGCCGTCACTGCGCAACGTCGGCGCAAGAATATGGTTCATGCACGACGGCCGCTTTGGGGCATTGCAGCAGGTGATCGACTTTTACAACAACGGCGTGCAGGATAATCCTGACCTGGACCCGCTGCTTCGCAACTCAGATGGAACGGTGCGCAGGCTGAATCTGTCATTTTCGGACGAACAAGACCTAGTCAATTTCTTGAATACTCTGACGGACAACACGTTCCTGAACGATCCGAAGTTCGCCGACGTGTTCTGAGCGCAACATCATTGTCGAAGTTGCTACCGCAATGATTTCTTGCTGTTGCCGTTCAGCTTCGTGGCTCCGTAGCTTCGCGACTCGTGGGTTGTTTTGCCTTTGCTGTTGGCTTGCGGGTTAGCCAGCAGCTGGCAGCTTAGGAGCTCAGCAGCTTCCTTTTTAATTTTTGTACGAATTTCAGCACACACGAAGCACTTGCTCCTGCGAACACGTTTTTGCCGATCTCCGTGTGATCCGTGCCGTGTATTGCTTTTGGCTTAGCCGAATGCCGCATGCTGATAGCCGGTTTCTAGCTCAGCAGCTTAGAAGCTTAGCAGCTTGTTTTCCTTTTCGGGAATCACCAGCGAACCTTGCCACGATCGTGCCGACAAGTCAGCCAAGAAAAACAAAGGACCGAACTTCAGCCCGCGTCTTTTCTTAGTACATCCTGCCGCCGGAGCTCTGAATCAGAGATATTCGTATTCAGAGTTCCCCTGCGGATAGGAAGTACAATTCCTTGAACTCGGGCCCCCTCTTTCTTTTTGTTGATCGCGCAGGTTTTTCACAAAATCTGTTTCTCACCTGGTGCTACCTGGCCGCGATGTTTTTGTTTGCGGCTGCGCTTGCCGGGTGCGGCGCATCAGGTGCCGCTTCAGCGGCGCCTGCGGTCAATTCAACCCAACAACCTGCGCCCCCGCCACCTCCTCCACCACCCCCGCCCGCTCCCGTGCTCACCATGACTGTGCAAGGAGCGACTAGCGTGCGTGCAGGAACCACGAGCGTTTTCACCGCTGTGTTGTCAGACGGCACCACGGCCGTCGTCCAGTGGTCGGTGAACGGTGTCAACGGTGGAAGTGCCGCCTTCGGTACGATTGACTCATCGGGCCGCTACACGGCCCCAACCATCTTGCCCTTTGCCCGGACCGTGACTATCGGCGCGGTGCAATCAGCGTCGCCGTCCTTGAGCGCGAATCTTAGCGTGCAACTTGTAAGCGAAGTGCCGACACCGTCGATCGCAAGCGTGAGTGTGACGCAACGAAGCGGCCTGGTCACATTCACCATTACCGGCAGCAATTTCATTCCCGGCGCAATCGCGATCATCCAGCCACAGGGCCCAGGCATTTTGTGCTGTTCAGTTGATTTCGGCGGCACGCTCACCGCGCCCGGCGTCATAGCATTCACACTCGGAGGAGGCTCCCAGACAGCCTCCAGCACCGTGATCGTCTCGGTCCGGAACCCAAACATCAATGCCACTGAATCGCAAGGCTTCTCGGTGGTCCTACCGTTCCCGCCTCCACCCAATCTGCCGAACGTCATGTTCGACTACGTGGGCTATGCGGTCACGAACCTTCCGCAGCACTACAAGAATCCCAATTCACCGGCCGGCAACCTTGCGGGCACTGACAATACGCCTGCCACGAATCCGATCACCAATGCCGGCGCGACGCTCGGCCGTGTATTGTTCTATGACAAGTTCCTCTCGGCCAACAACACAACGTCGTGCGGTTCATGCCATCAACAGCAGGACGGATTCGCAGATCCCAACCAGCTGAGTGTCGGCTTTCAAGGCGGCCTGACGACGCGCCGCAGTATGGGCCTTTCCAACGCCAAGTTCTACCAGCGCGGACATTTCTTCTCCGACGAGCGCGCCGCCACGCTCGAAGAACAGGTCTTGCAGCCGATTCAAAACTCCATTGAGATGGGCAACAGTCTTTCCACGCTGATACCGAAAATGGCGCAGACCACCTACTATCCTGGCTTGTTCCAGGCTGCATTCGGCACGCCCGACATCACGCCCGATCGCATATCGTCGGCGCTGGCGCAGTTCATACGTTCTATGGTCAGCTACCAGTCGAAGTTCGACCAGGCATTCGCAGCAGGCACGAACGGCAATCCGAACTTCGCTGCTGTGTTCAATGCCTCAGAGCAGCACGGTCAAGCGCTGTTTACCAGCCTGGGCTGCGCGCAGTGCCACACCACCGGCGGACACGTGAGTGACACAATCCACAACATTGGCCTGGACCTGGTGACCCAAGATGTCGGCGCCGGCTCGGGAAAGTTCAAGGCGCCGTCGCTGCGCAATGTCGGCGCAAGAATATGGTTCATGCACGACGGCCGTTTCGAGGGATTGAGCTCGGTGATCGACTTTTACGACAACGGCGTACAGAACAATCCTGACCTCGACCCGCTTCTTAAAAACTCAGATGGCACCGTTCGAAAGCTGAACCTGTCATCTACGGACAAACAAGACCTCATCAATTTCTTGAATACTCTGACGGACAACGCGTTCCTGAGTGACCCGAAGTTCGCCAGCCCCTTCTGAGCACAGCAGCGTTGAAGGAGTTGCTACTTCAATGATTTTTGCCGTCGCCGTTCAGCTCCGTAGCTTCGCGACTCGTGGGTTGTTTTGCCTTTGCTGTTGGCTTGCGGGTTAGCCAGCAGCTGGCAGCTTAGGAGCTCAGCAGCTTCCTTTTTAATTTTTGTACGGATTTCTGCACACACGAAACACTTGCCCCCGCGAAGACGTTTTGTCGACGCTTCCTCCCTTTTCCCCGTGTAATCCGTGAGCATCCGTGCGACCACCCCAGCAACGAAAACGAGTTGCCGGGGAGGCCGGAGCGATCCCGTGTCGTGTGTTGCTTTTGCTTTAGCCGAGAGCCGAATGCCGATGGCGCTTTTGCCTTTGCATTTGCCGTTGTTTTTGGCTGGAAGCTTGCAGCTAGTAGCTTCAACGGTGTTGCCTTTGCTTTAGCCGGAAGCCACTAGCCGACTTGCTCGCAGCTCAACAGTCCTCGTTGGCATGCATACAGCCCGTGACATTGAACCAGCTCTGCTTTGGTCCTAGAGTGTTGGCATCCATTTCTTCCTGTCTTACTGCAACAGATCTCCAATTCGAGTTGCAGCCGGACAAACCCTCGTCGAAAGCCTATTTCCAGAAAGTCACATTTAACCGACCCAACCCAGGGTTCCAGAAAAGGAGAAGCCAAAAATGAAAGGTCAAGCGGCATTCGCTCCCGCAGCGAGTCCCACCGTCATCACCATGCCAGAGCCGACCAGCACCTTCGATCACACTTTGACAGAGCTTTATAGCGAGATCTCAAATCGCGCCTATGAACTATTTGCGCAGCGCGGATACACCCACGGACAGCACTTCGACGATTGGCTGCGCGCCGAATCAGAGATACTACAGCCGGTTCCGGTCGAAATTGCCGACAATGATGAAACACTGACCGTGCGGGCTGAAGTGCCTGGTTTTACGCCAAAGGATCTGGAAGTCAGAGTCGAGCCAACGCGACTCTTGATCCGCGGAGAGGCAGAAAAGAGCAAGCAGAGATCGGCGGGTAGAACGATCTACAGCGAAACGCAGAAGAACCAGCTCTTCCGAGTGTTGAACCTTCCCACGAAAGTGAATCCCGATAGAGTGACAGCAAGCGTGCAAGACGGCGTGCTCCACATCACCTTACCCAAAGCCACAACAACGAAAGCAAACAGAGTAGAAGTGAAAGCCGCTTAGACGAAACGCAAACCCGGAAAATTCAAAACCAAAACCAGGAGCGATCGGATTGACGTCCGTCGCTCCTTTTTGTTCAGGGTTCGCGACTTGTTCAGGGTTCGTGACGAGCCGCGAAGACGGCTTTTCCTGAGCCAGCGCCAGTGGTTGAAGAATGAGAATGAAGGTGAGAGTACCAGCAAGAATCGAGTTGCGCATGAATGAGCCCTAATTGTGAGGTGAGGGGGAGCGGACTCGAAAATTATTAAGCGGCACACCCTGATCTGCCAGGAAACCAAGGGCGAAACCAAAAGACGGCAATGAAAGAGGGTGACGGGCTCTCCGTTTTATAAACTGTTTGAGTGTCAGACCGCCAAGCCATCGAGCGACTCAACTCGGTGAAGTACATTTATCTTCGCGAGCTTTACGAGCCGAAGGACAATTCACTGAGGTTGGTCGTCGAGGAAGCCGTCGCAAATGAGTTCGCTGTCCCACAGGCGCAACTTCCCGAGCTGCAGCACATCATCGCTGATGCGCGTCCAATCGAATCAATCGAGGGCTGTCGCAAATTCGAGCTGTATTGGAGGCACTACGTCGCATTTTTGGTTACTGAAGAGCTGGTGGGTTCCAACGCAAGAGATGGGTACAGCGACGAATCGTACACCGGCACAATACTCCGACGTTACAGCAAATCGCACTTCCTTGATCACATCGCTAAGGACACTGGCGGGCATCTAGGCGAGATTCAGCACCACAAGCTGATCTGTCTGAATCATCTGATTGACGTCGCCGCATACTCTGCGCCGGAAGTTCAGATTCTCGATTCTGATTCAAAACCTACAACTCGCCCTCAATAGCCAGGAAACAACAAAGCGGGACAACCTCAACAAAGTGCGACAGCCTGAAAGCCTGTCGCGGTAAATGATTCCCGAACCAGGAATCAACAACCTACAGACAGCGGCTTTCGTGTAAGTTGTTGATTCTTCGTTCCAGAAAATCTATCTCCGACAGGCTCTTAGGATGTCCCCGATTTCTCCCCCCGGTTCCGGCGATTTGTCCGTAGCTTCCTCAACGCGATTTGCTTCCGTTGGCGAAATGCAGGAAAACGTCATATGCCCAGCGGCTGGTAGAGCTATGCGCAGCGTCATCCACCTTAGATCTGAATCGAAACATGTTACCGTATCCATCCTTCCACTTGTGCTCTTGATACTTTAAGTCAATTGAAGATACGTTAAGCTGCGGAAGTGTGGAGAGTTCATCGGACTCGGAAATGCCGTTGTGATTACGATCGATCCATAGGCGCAGTCTCGTGTATACAACATCGCGCGCGTCAATCACTCCATCGTCGTTGCCGCCGTTTTCGGTTTTGTCGAATTCTGCGAGTGCAAGAAACCCGTTCGGATTCGACGATGGCGGTTGATCAGTAGTATCGCCAAACATCTCTTTAGCGCTGTCAATCTCGCCATTCCCGTTCCGGTCAAGTACCAACCATGCATTACTGCAGCCGAGATCGGTCCACGAAACGCGGACAGGCGTACCGGTTGCAAAGAAATCAAAGCTGACGCCATGTGCTACATCACCGAGGCAGAACCCGCTGCCGTCAGTATCGATGATTATTGGGCTACCCTGCCAATAGCAGCACGCACCGTCGTCAACCGCGCCGTCTGGGCAGCCGTTCTTATCAGTTCCTCCAGACGAGCACGGATCAGCAGGAAATTCGGTGTACGGATCCTGGGGACAATAGGAAGTGTCGGGGCAGGAATTACAGATGCAATTCGTGGCGTCCCAATCCGCGCAATTCGAAGGGAAAACTTGGCAAGGTGCACTACAGGTCCCGTTACGACAAACGTCTGAGGACTGGCAGCAATCGGAGTCCGCCGTACATGACCTTCCTTCCGGAGCACATGCCAGACACTGGCCGCTCGAACAAATCATGGGGGAACAACAGTCGCTTGACGTGTTGCAGGCGTCGCCTCCGCTTGCACAACAATTGCCGTTGTCAACTGCGATAAAGCCGCTCAAATCCTGGCAGCTCGGACAAGGCGAACCACAAGTACTCTCCGCTGTGCAGGAAACACTAAATGGTTGAGGTGTCTTGGTACCGGTCCCGTTACCAGTTATGATAAAGTCTGCACAATTGTTGGGAAGAGTACAAGAGCTTTGATTATCACTGCAGCATGTTTGGTCGGTGTTAAAGGTTTCGCAATTACCAAATTGCCCATATACAGTCCTAGGATGCATAAACAAAACGACCGCCAAAACCAGAATTGTAGTAGCTCTGAGTAGCAACAAGAGTGAACGCATCGGTAAACCTCTTCGTAGATCTTATTCCCGCATTGCGAAAGCACGTGGCCCTAATCCGCACTCGTAGTCGATCGGAACTCATCCACGCTAATATTCGTGTATTTGCCGTCAGAACCAAGCTTCTGGAAATTGTTAGGGGCCCATCTCGTTCCATCAGCGAAGTAGAAAAAGCTGAGTTTAACCATGCAGCTGCTAATTGTTGATACTGGGCCCTTGGCTGCGAGAGCCCCTTTTAGCGAGGCGTAATACGGCTCGACTGAAACTGTCAATTCTTCACCTGGGAGAAGGCTTAAAGGAGGAGTATCAGATGACCCTTTAACGGTGTGCCTCGCGATCGGAGAATAGTGCTCTGGCCTTTGTCCAAGCGTAATTGACTGGGCAACTCCTGGGTGCTCGGCGGTGATCGTTTCCGGAAATAAGAGTAGAATACTTCCGCCAACGATTTTCTTATTTGACACATTTTTGATTACGACTTTGATGTCCTTAATCCAGTTTTCACTGTCATTCGGCAAGAACGGTTTACCATCCGTTGGTCTGAACGGCGGGGTTGCGGAAATATCCCGACCGTCTTCCATGATCCCGACTACACGAACCGGATCATCTCGTGTGTAACGCTCTAAGCGGACGGTTTTCGATCCGGGAACGTGAGCGGCTTGAATTTCCCGTTGGCGCCTTAGTACAGCGGAGTTCTGCTCAGGAGAGGCCTGTTGGGCTGCTAGCGAAGCCGCCATAACACAAAGAAAATAAGTCAGCAGTCTTGTAGCAATCATCAATCTATACATCATGTTTTCGTCCTCTCATCTTTGGTCGCTGTGGCTGATGGTCCACCTACCTATTGATCGGGCTCGGCTTTAAGGCTCCCCTTATCGCATCCAGCACTCCAGTCTCATTCTCGCTTCACATTAGCTGACGAACAGGGTTCCAAATCGGTCATCTCAGGTGCCAGCTTTCATATCCTACTCCGATCACGTAGTCAGCCGATTGGGGAATGCTTGAACATCGTCATCTTCGCTTTTTTGGAGTCTGCTCTATTCTGGATGACTGATAGCACTTCAGCTTCTCGTTCAGGCGGTAATTTGCCTACCCACACATTCTTAACTACACCGTTTTTATCCACAAGAAGGAGCGTAGGTGTACCAGATATGCCTACTGTTGAAAGTTGCTCTTGCACGACATCGTCAACATGCACACCCAACTTAGTTAGATAAGCTCTGGAGTCATTCACAGTTTGTGGTAACACTGCAACGAGTTTCACATTTCCCGAAGCAGCTGCGGACAATCTTTTGAAAAACGGAGCACTATCTGTACAAAAGTGACAGGTCGTTTGCATCCCCAGAATTAGGGTCCGATCGTTGGCTCTCCAATCAACAGGGAGAGAAGAATGTGCTAGGTTCGCGCCGACCTGACTCTGTGTTCGCGCAAGAGATGACTGGGCTGCTCGGGGAGGGGAGTTAAAGCTTCCTCTGATAAACACGAAACAAGCTACCGAGGCCAGTACAATGGTTGCAACATTCGCGGCTACCTCAAGCTTTGTTGAGAGTTTCATTGAAACACCCCTGATCGAAATCTGTTTTACTAAGAATCACGCAGCAAACGATACTGCGGAGTAAGCTAATCCTTCAACCTACCGCGTCCGACACTTTCGTACACGTTCGGATATTTTTGGAGGATTCTCTACGCAGCGGCTCCTTTGGACAGAGCTTTTGAGGACGCACTGCCCGACTGATGCAGGGACTCCACGCAGAGAAGTTTTCTCCCACTCGGAAGCGTCATCCAGTGCACCCATTGTTTACTCATCCAGTAATAGATCGTGGACCAGCTTACTCCTGTCATGGCGAGAACCCGATAAATGGGCATAAAATGCGTCTCCTTGTTGCATCGCTCACAGTGAAATCGACAGATGTTGAGCATCGCTCAAGTCTCCTTAAAAGCTAGAATTGCGTTCGCACGTGGAGTTGGACCGTCCGCTCGGAAGCAAGCGCCGATCACACCTGTTTCGCGCAGACCGACTTGCTACCTTCAGAGCCGAGTCAAAGTGTTTTAAGGTTTCCTTTTTAAATGCAGCTGTGGCGCGAGCTGCAAATCGTCGCGATGACTGCCGAGGGGCCCAAGGGAACGAATAGCAATCCGGGGCATCTTAGCAGCTGCGACTGTGGTAACGTTGCTCGAATTACTGCGTATAGCAACTTCTTACAAAATTGAAAATAACTGGCGGAATTCTGCCTGTTTCATGCCAGTTTTCTGGAAGGAATTTGCATTACCTGAGTCAGCAGGCATTACGAAATCGTAAAGGCGTTTTGCAACACGAAAAACGAATAACGCATGGGGACAACCCGATCCGCCGTTTTGCTTCCTGACGGTGCCCCTCCCACAAAGCCGCTCGCACCGCACCTTCAGATACCCTCTTCCTCGCGCTCGATACGTCTGAGAAGAGCGGCAATCGGCAGTCGGCTTTCGGCTGTGAGCAAGCTGCTAAGCCTCTAAGCTGCTGAGCTGCTAGCTAACTGCGAACGGCAATGGCAACACAAGAAAAGCTGCAGTCGGCACTCGGCACTCAGCTTCCAGCCAAAACAACGGCAACAGCAAGCAGGAAAACACCCTCATAATCGCGAGAGATGGTTCAGCGTGTTGGGTTGCATCCGAAGCCGCGTCCCCGATTCATTGAACCAATGGAGTGTCAGCGCGTCGCCAAGCTGCCGGAGGGCGAGCAGTGGGTCTATGAACCCAAGCAGGACGGGTACCGCGTGATTGCGGTAATCGACGGCAACACGACGGTGCTGCATTCCATGTCTGGCCTCAACTACACAGCGAAATATCCGCAGATTGCGGAGGCGTTGAAATGGCTGAAGCTCAAAGAGGCTGTGTTCGATGGTGAAGTGGTTGCGCTGGACGAATCCGGGAGGCCGGAGAAGTGCGGGAAACCTGACCGCGCTATTTCCTGATGGGATCTAGTCGGCATACACCTCTTGTCGTGGATTCAGTGCCGGAGGCACGGCATGCGTCCACCCCAGTAACCGCAACAGCGGCGCTTGCTGGGGGCCCCGGTGAAAACCCAGGACAAAGTCTTGGGTCAGCAACAAAAAAAGTTCGAGTCCCGGAGGGACGGCACCGTTGAAAGCGACGGTTACGGACGATGGACTCCCGTTTTCCGCGATTTGGATTGTGGCTCTGTTGAATCCTACGTTCGCGGAGGTATCGTCCCTGCGGGACTCATGTTTAAAACCAATCGCACCCAGGACTTTGTCCTGGGCTTTCACATGTTGTGCCTCCGGCACTGGGAAACATAGAAACATGGGGCCAGAAAGCCATTTCTTCACAGCTTCCAGACGGGACGTTTCCCCAAATGGGGAAGGATAAGGAGAATACGTTCCGTCTGTCGCCGGTTTATTGTTCACTTACGGGCGACCGTTGACAACACCATCTGCACACCAGGAAGGTCGCGGCGCGTGTCACCCGCGATTGTCCCATAGACACCCGATGGCAGCGCAGCCGTCGCTGCCCCAACGACTACGCCGTAGCATCCATTCGTCGCCTTCGTGGTA